>CAZKSP010000104.1:0-8571 GCA_964555385.1 uncultured Chitinophagaceae bacterium | reverse complement strand
CACCGCAGCAGTTCATCGCGAAGGTGCACCGTCGCGTAGTTGCTCATGAACACGTCGTCGTACCGCCCGTCAGGCGAGAACAGATCGACCGTCATGAGGATGTCGGGGGATCGCTTTTTGACGCTCACGCCCTGCTTCTGCACGACAAGGGGCAAAAGTGGCATCGCCAGCTGCACCCGGTTCTGCGTCTGCACAAGCGCCAGGTCGGCATCGGCCCCCACCTCGAAGGTGAGCTGAAGTACGTAATAGCCGTCATTGGTCGCCTGCGACTGCATATAGAGCAGTTGGTCAACGCCATTGACCTGCTGCTCGATCGGGGCGGCAATCGTGTCGGTCACCACGGCCGCATTCGCGCCGGGATAGAGGCAGGTCACCTGCACGATGGGGGGCGCGACGGGCGGGAAGAGTGCAATCGGCAGTGAGAGCAGGCTCACCCCGCCGGCCAGCGTGATGACAATCGAGATTACCGACGCGAAGATCGGCCGCTGGATGAAGAATCGCGAGATCACGGCGATCGGTTACCCGGCGGGGGCAGCGGCTCGGCGACAGGCGGGAGCAGGGGCAGACCTTCAACCGTTTGACCTGCTGTGGGGGCTGGTTCAGGTGCCAGTTCACCAGCTGCTGGGGATGGAGCCGGTGCCGCGACAGCCGGCGATGGCGCCGCCGGTGCCAGAACCACGAGACTTGCCAGATCAAGGCTGTCGTCCGCGGCCAGACTCGGGCTAACCGGCTTGCCTTCCCGGCATCGCTGGAGGCCCCGCACCACGATGCGGTCGGTAGTCGAGAGGGGCCGGGACGAATCGGCCGCGAGCACCGCGATCCAACTGCCGAGTTTCTGCCCGAGCGTCACCTCCCTCGCCGAGACGAGATTGTCAGCGGCAACAATCCAGACGATCTTGCGGTCCTGGATGCTGCCGATGGCGGCCTCCGGCACGAAGACTCGCTCGACCGAGTCCCCCAGCGGCAGCCGCACGCGGGCAAACATGCCCGGCCGGAACAACGGAGGGCGGGGGGCCGCCGGGTCGGCTGAATAGGGGTTGTCGAGTCGCCCCCGCATCGTGATTGTCGCCGTGCTGGTATCGACCTGATTGTTGAGAAAATCGATCTCACTTCGGTAGGGATAGTTTCGGCCAACATCATCGACCAGCCCGACATCTGCCGTCGTCACCTGGCGGCCAATGCCCGGGGCCCGGCCAGACTCACGGGCCTGGTTCATCACCCGTAGGAAGGTCGGCTCGTCCACGTTGAAATAGACAAAGATCGGGTCGATCGACACGATCGTCGTGAGGGTGGAGGTATCTTGCGAAATCAGGTTGCCGACCTGCAACTGCGTGCGGCCGATCTGCCCGGTGATCGGCGCCGTGATGGAGCAGAACTCGACATTCAGCCGGGCGGCCTCATGTTGTGCCCGGGCTGCAAGCAGGCTACCCGCATTCTCCTCGAGCTTGGCCTTGTAGCTGTCGAAGTCCTGCTGGCTTGCCGCCCCCTTGGCGACCAGCTTCTCGAAGCGGTCCACCTGCACCTTCAGGAACCGCTGCTCACCCAGCAGGCGTTCAATGACGCCGACGGCTTCGTCGAGCTTCGCCCGCGCGGGCCGGTCATCAATCTGATAAAGGGAGTCTCCCGCCGAGACGAACTGGCCGTCCTGAACGGCCACCTTGGTCAGATAGCCGGTGACCCGGCTGCGAATGTCGACCACCCGTTCGGCATCAATGCGACCGGTGACTTCAAGGTATTCAGGCAGTTGGACAGCACGGGGCGTAGTGACCACCACCTCGGCTGGCAGCGTGGCAGGAGGCGGCGGCTGAGACTTAGGCTGACGGCAGCCGGTGACTGCAAGACTCAGCAGCACGAGCAGCGGCATGAGGCATGCACTTGCCTGCTGCCTGCCCAATGGCTTCTTCCGAGGGCTGCTGAAATACTTAGGCATCATTATTCGGTTGTCCTTGAAACGGCCTAAAGTCTAACGATTCGTCTCCCTGACCGTGGATAAGGTCTGACGCAGCAGGCTGCGGTTACCTCCGCCCCCCCCCGACGTTCTCCCTGTTTCATGATCCGAAAGGGCGTTTTTATAGATGGGAAAGAAGAACTTTACGGAAGAGCGAATCGCCCGCTTGCCCTCGGGCGATGTTGGTGGGCCCGTTCAATGGTCAAGCGAGATGGCTTACCGCGAAAAAGCCATCCATGCCCCCTCACCCGCGAATGATGGCGAACGCCAGTCCACTTGGGCGATACCCATAAACGCCAAGGTGTCTCGAGGGGAAAGCCTCAACTCAAAACGATGAGCCCGCCCGTGCTAGTGAAGACCTGGCGTCTTTGAATGCGCCTGTTGTGGAAAATCGAACGTTAACACGAGCGGTTCACTGCCCGTGTTGTGGATCTCAACACCACCCTTCGAAAGCGCTGCCTGTGTGATGAATCCGATCTCGGGATAGATTTCGCCAAGAATCATATCGTGGTGATAGCGGACATCGAGTTTTCCAACGCGACCACTCCCGGCATTGGTGTGGAACAGAGCAGGGCTTTCCGGGCAGAACTTTGTTTTGCTCCCAGGCTGGAGTGTGATTCTGAGAATTGAACACTTTTGGTCACCAAGAAAATCGCCGTAAACAATCCACTTCGCATCGACTCCGTCAGTGGTGAATTCTTCGGCAGTGATGGCCGGCCGTGAATTATTTAGAACGAAGTTGGGGTCCTGATTGGCTTCGAAGTCGAATTTCTCGACCAGGTACTCCCAATCTTCGTGCCGATCCTTCGGATAGTCCTCTTCACGACAGGCATAGAACGCGTCTGCTGCCCCGATACGTCCATCAAGCGTGAGGTCTTCGGCCAAAAAGTGCTCGTCCATCGTGACGTGTAGTTCATGCGTGCAAAGGTTCGTTGGCGAGTGCAGCACCCCATTCGGCATCACGAAGCCATTATCAAGTTGCATCATGACGTGCGGTGACAAGTGCCGCACTCCGTTGTACTCGCCCTGACCAAATCGCTTCATGCAGGCGAGGAACTGGTCCTTGGTCACAAACGGGTACAGTCCCATGGCCGTGGTGTGATAATGCGACGGGCTGACTCCAGGGTTGTCGAACGAGTTGATGTCGTAAACCTCCCACTTTGCCCAATGAAGATGGTGTGGGATTGGATTCAGATTGTCGAATTTCTTTGACACGATCGGCCAGGTCGGCTCGCCGTAGAGTGATGTCGAAAAGGCGGTGATCTTTTTGCCCATCACGGCCTCAGGATGAGCGAGGATCAAATCCTGCAACGAAATGACTTGCCCGTTCGGCGTAAGCGTGTGGGCTTCTCCTTCGCGGAAGGGGGCTTTGTTCGTCCTGGAATCAATCACGCCCGTCACGATGGGAACGGTGCAACACATCCAGAGCTCATCAAGGCCAGTCCCATTCATGTAGTCTGGATAGTACGACTTTTCAGCCAACCGCAGACGTTTTCCGGGCGTGCAAAATGTCCGGCCGGCATACCTGTGCAGCAGTTGCAAAACGCCGTCGTTCTTGTTCAGGCAGTCATCCAGAATCCCTGCTGCTGCGCTGTTGGCACCATCGATGACATCGTGCTGTGGATACTCATGCAGTTTCTCGGGAAGAATTGTCATCGAAGTAGTCATGAACCATGTGCCTCAAGGTTAAAACGACGGCTAATCGCCGAAACCGAACATGGCGAGATTATAGATATTTTTTGCAAAAACGCACCACGCAGTTCTCGACTCGACCGAAACCACGACGGCAAAATGGTCAGCATCGAAATACCGGCCGACCAGCGCGACAACCTTCTATGGCTCGACACCAACCAGGTCGCCGCGATCACGTTGGAAAAGGCGAAACGCCTTCGACGTTCATCGCCGGGGCAGCTGACGGGGAATTGATCGGTGCCGAATGGCGACTGACCGCTCGTTCAGCCAGCGGCGAAGATCTGGTTGATTTGCTTTGTCGCGATCCCGACCGGACGGTCCACAGTCACACCTGCGCAGGCCAGCAAAGTGGTCAACAAGTCACCCTGATTCCCCTGCACATCCGGCAAGAAGCGGCCTGTATTGACGGCACCGCCACCTTTGCCAGCGATGATAAAGGGGAGATTTTCACGGGTGTGCTTGTTGCCGTCTTCCAGGCCGGAGCCCCACATCATGATGCAGTTATCAAGCAGCGTGCCATCGCCCTCCCGCAGGCTGGCCATCTTGTTCACCATGTAGGCGAACTGATCGATGTTGAACTTCGTGATCGCCGCCACCTTGCGGACCATCTCTTGCCGATTCTCGTGGTGCGTCTGCGAGTGGTGCTTGTCTGTAAATCCCAGCTCGGGGTAAGACACGCCGTTGGGCGTCGACCCGATATAAGTCGAGACGCGAGTCGTGTCGGTCTGAAATGCCAACACGTTCAGCTCGCACATGACCTGCATATACTCACTGCGTTTGTCCCCCTCGGGAATCTTGACTTCAATAGGGGGAGAGTCGCTGGTGCCGCGCCTGGTCGAACGCACGCCTGCCTTTTCCAAGGCTGCCTCCTGCTGACGAGACTCGATGGCGGCAATCCGTCGCTCAACGGAACGGACGCTGTCGAGGTACTCGTCGAGCTTCTGCTGGTCGGTCCTGGCCAATGTCTTACGCAAATCTCGAGCGCCGCCGAGTACCCGATCAAGCATCTGTCGGTCGAGAGGATTGGACCTGATCACGCGGCCCACGTTGTCCTTCTTGCCGAAGAGCCGGTTGAGCACATTTCTCGGGTCGGTCTCTGCGGGAACGGGCTGCGTAGGGGAGCGGTAGCTGCAATGCGAGTAGTACGCTTCGTGCAGCCCGGCCTGATTCTCCTTCCAAGTCTGCGGCATGGTCGCCAGCTCAAGCGAGGGGAGCAACGTGTGGGCACCCACGGAGTTCGCCATGATCTGGTCGGCCGAGATTGCGATATTGATGCGACTGCGCGTGTCCGCGTCTGGAAGGGTGGCAGTGAGCCAGGTCGACAACTCCAGCGCGTGCGGCGCGCCGCTGAACGGCGCGGTCGGCACACCGGAAATGCCCTTCATCATCAGACACTGGTCAAGGATCGGACGCAGTGACTCAATCGCCGGGGGTGGCGACTTGTGGTACGCCTCCGGGCTCTCAGGCCAGAACTCATCCATGATGACGCCGTGTGGCATATACATGAACCCCATCCGCACGGGCGGCTTGGCGGGAGGGACGCCGGCCGCCCAGCCCGCGGAATCCAGCAGCGGCAGCGCGAGTGAAACTCCGGCTCCCTTCAGCAAAGCACGCCGCCTGATAGGAGAGTGGATATTCATGGCATTCAACCTTTGATTTTGCGGTGCGTGAACAGGTAACTGGTGATCACTTCGGTGATCATCGTCCGCACGCGGTAATCTTCCTCGGCTATCTTGACCATCAGTTGGTCGATCACGATTTCATCGTAGCCTTCCAGTTGTCGCCCGAGCGCGTAGGCCATCAACCGCCCGGTCAGGTTTCGGGCCAGTTCTGACTTTCGCCTCGCCAACAGACTCTTGAGGTCCGCAGGGGTTGAGAAGCTTTCGCCACTGGGAAGTTTCCCCGCTGAGTCGATCGCTACACCAGCATCATTCTCGCGCCAGCGGCCGATGGCGTCAAAGTTCTCTAACCCAAAGCCGATCGGATCGAGAACCTTGTGACAGTTGGCGCAAGTCGGTTCCGATTGGTGGAGCACCGTCTGTTGACGCAGCGTCAATCCCTCCAGATTCTTCTGCTCCTGCTCTTCAAGCCTGGGGACGTTGGGCGGAGGCGGAGGGACACGTTCTCCCAGAACCTGCTCGAGCACCCAGACACCACGCTTGACGGGACTTGTTCGGTTAGGAAACGACGTTGCAGCCAGCGTGGCCGGCATGCCAAGGATGCCACCCCGGTTGGGATTCTCGAGCTTGACCCGCCGCATCGCCGAACCTTTTATCGCCGAACCTTCTACGGAGTTCTCCAGTCCGTAAATCACGGCGAGTGGCTCATTCAGGAAGGTGTAGTCGCTGTCTACAAACCGGAATACGGTCTGGTTCTCACGCACAATACTCTCGAAGAACAAGCGTGCTTCATCCACCATCGCCTTTCGCAAGGCGGGGGTCATCTGCGGGAAAACGTCCGAGTCAAACGTCTGATGCTCCAGCCCACCGACTCCAAGCCACTGAGCGCCGAAGCCGTCGAACAGGGCTCGCGAGCGCGGGTGCATCAGCAGACGCTCCGCTTGCGCTCGCAGCACTTTGGGCTGACGGAGTTTGCCCTTGTCAGCAAGATCCGACAGTTCGGCGTCAGGCGGTGCTGACCACAGCAGATAGGAGAGTCGGGACGCCAATTGATAGTCGTCCAGCGGTGCGATGGAGTCTTTTGTTTCGACTTCACCAAAAGGCGTGATGAAGAGGAATTGCGGAGAGACGAGAATCGCTTTCCACATCAGAACCAGCGAGGCCGTGTAGCTCAGTTCGTTTTCGCGACCAAGCTCGAAGATGCCAACCAGAACATCGAGTTCCGCCTCGGTGGGGGGACGGCGGTAAGCATCGCGAGCCAGCGAGTGAGCAACCTTCCGCGCCGCCTCTCGAAGATTGGCGTCATCAGGGGGCAACTCCCCAAAGAGGCGTTTCTGAACCTCGGTGGGCGGCTGTCCCTCTGATGCCACGACCTGGTCGATCACCTTGTTGGCGATGTCGAGAAACAACTCCGACTGTAGTGGGGAGAATGAGTTGAGATACCCCTCACCGACGACCTCCTCGGGCAGGCTGTCGGCGATTGACGGGGCCACGCCGTACAGGTCATGGAGCGTGTTGCTGTACTCCACCTTACTCAAGCGCCGGATCACGAAAGATCCGGGATCGCGCGGCGCCAGGTACTTTAGTTTGCCGATCCATTCGATGAATTGCTGCCGCTCCTCATCATCCGGAATCTTTTCGGCATGATCTGGCGGCATATCATGCACCTTGACGTTCGCGACCGCCTTCTGCCAATGCAGGAACGAGGACGTCGTACCCGGACTTTGGATCGCCGAGAGGAGATTGATCCCCGCCTCAGGCCGGGTTCCGTGGCAGCTCACGCAAAATTCCTTGACGAACGGTTCGACCTTCTTTTTGAGAATTCTCTCAGCATCGGCCCGAAGTTCTGCTTCCGCCTTACCATCGTCAAACTGTACAACGACAGCGTTACTGGTTTCGTCCCGCTCCTCAGCATTGGCCACAGCAGCGATGGCCGGCAGCAGGCTGGCAATCAGGCTGCAAGTCAACAAGCCTGCGGGGGTCCGGCAGATGAATAGAATTTGGCGTTCCATACTCATTATTCTCACATACGCCTCCATTATTGTCTTCCTGCTTGCAATCAGAAACCGACCTGACGCGTGGCGTTTTTTCACGTTTTGGCGTGCCAGGTTTGGATCCGCGACAGCATCGCAGCCGCCCGATCGGAGTGCTCTTCAGCCAGATCGGTCTTTTCGGACGGGTCCAGGTCGAGCCGGTAGTGGCCCACCCGCTCGTTCTGAAATTTTGCCGTCGCTCTTAGGGTGCTTGACGACCAGTTTTCATCATCTGTCGCGGATTGCTTCAGAATGGTTACCGCCACTGTCGGGCGAGGTCCAGTACAGCAGACGAACCAGGATGGGTTGCTCTTTCAAAAGCACTGGCGAAATTTCGATCCCGGCCAGTGGTCGGTCCGACGGAGACTCCTGCGTGAGAAATCCCAGCTCAGCAGGGTAATGCTTTTCCGAGGAAATCAAGCCATGGCCTTTGCGTTTTTCACGGGCGACTGCGGCCGCTTCGCTTGCTCTGTTCCAACAGCGACTTGAGCTCGCGAACGATCTCGGGATGTTGTAAGTAAAGATTGCTCGTCTCACCCGGATCGGCCTCCAGATTGTAGAGCTGGCCTGGGGCGTCGGGGGCCGTGTCTGGCAGCGCATATTCGCGTAGGCCGTCGCGGGTGTAGTTGTTACCTCCCGACCCCTTGTGATCGAGATACTTCCAAGGCCCGCGGCGGATCGCCAGCGCTAGGCTCATGGTCTGATGCAGCGTGTAAGGACGAACGGGTTCGCCGACGTCCTCTCCCAACAGTACCGGCAGCAGATCGAAGCTGTCTTCGGCCGCGTCATCCGGAAGCGCGAATCCCGTGATCGCGGCACATGTCGCCATAATATCGGTCTGACAGATCGTCTGGTTACTGACGCTACCGGCCTGAATTCGCCCCGGCCAACGGGCAATAAAGGGGACCCGATGGCCACCCTCCCATTGATCCCGCTTGACGCCCCGCAAGGGACGGGCGCCGTCATGCTGGTAGTCGGCCCGCATATGAATCGCCGTCAGCACCTCGGGCCCATTATCGCTCGACACGATGACCAGCGTGTTCTCCGCCACCTTGAGCCGCTTCAGTGTATCCAGGAGCTCGCCAACCACGTGGTCGAACTCGAAAATAAAATCACCGTGCGGTCCGGCCTTGGTCTTTCCCTGAAAGGCCTTGCCGGGAAACGAAGGCAGGTGGACCGCCTGTGCGGAGTGAAAAAGGAAGAACGGCTTGTCCGGCTGTTCCGTCACGTGCTTCTCGAGAAAAGCTTTGCTCTTTTCGAGGAAGACCATATCCACTTC
>CAZKSP010000103.1:0-8591 GCA_964555385.1 uncultured Chitinophagaceae bacterium | reverse complement strand
GAATTACTCGCCAGCTGATGCCTCGGTATGCTGAGTGGGCTATGAACAACAGATCTTTTTCGAGCCGCTGTCGCATCTTTCTCACCATCCTCCTTTTGGTGAGCCCCATAGCTTCTGCCGCAGCGGCTGCTGAACTTGCCGAAAGGCTGCTTGCCCGTCCTCCAGCAGTCATTGCCGCCCAAGCCCGCATGCGAGGAGACCCTGCCCGGGGCAGTGTCATTTTCCACACCTCGGCGGCAGGATGCATCAAGTGCCACTCCGACGGTAGCAGCCCTTCGCCGCTCGGGCCGAAGCTGACCGATATCGCACGGGAAGCGAGTGACGCTCATCTGATTGAGGCAATCCTGCACCCTTCTCGTACGATCAGCAAAAGCTACGAGACAGTTGCCGTCGTCACGAACGATGGTCGGGTCAGGACCGGCATGATTGCATCCCAGGACGCACAGCAGGTCGTGCTCCGTGAGCTGAGCAACCTCCTTGAGCCAACCACCCTTCCGCGAGAAGACATCGATGAAATCGAGCGGCTACCAACCTCAATGATGCCGGCAGGGCTCGTCAACAGTCTCCAGAGTGAGCGTGAGTTCTTTGATTTGCTGCGTTATCTGTTTGAGGTAGTTCGAGGTGGCCCTGAGCGGGCTGCTGCACTCAGGCCATCCCCAGCAGACCTCGTCATCAACGATGACACAGTCGGCCTCGATCATGCCGGCATTCTCCACCGCCTCGATGATCGTGATCGTGCTGCCGGCAAGCAGATTTATTTCGGGCATTGCAAAAACTGTCATGGCATCGACGGCAACGAGCCAACTCTGCCACTGGCCCGGGCATTCGGCCGTGAGGCTCTCAAGAACGGGGCCGATCCCTACCGGATGCTCCTGACACTTACCAAGGGCTATGGCCTGATGGCCCCGGTTCAGCACCTCTCGCCGAAGGAGCGCTACCAGGTCATCCACTACATTCGTGAGACGCTGATGAAGCCTTCGAATCCGGCCTACGCTCCGATCGATGAGGCGTATCTGGCGGGTCTGCCGCCGGGCACGCTCAGTGGTGAACCATCTGTTGGCAGACCCCGTGACTTTGGGCCCGTCCTTGGCTCTCAGATCGGCTCGCAGGTCAACAACGCGCTGACGATCCGGCTCGACGCCGATACCACAACCGCCTACGACCTCCATCAGATGCGGCTTGTCGGTGTCTGGAAGGACGGCTTTCTCGATCTTTCCAACACCCAACATTACCGGCAGCGGGGTGAAGGGATGCCGGAAATCACCGGCACGCTCCTCCCCGGCCTCGACGGCTGGCAGTGGGCATACGCTGGCTCATTCGACCTGCCCGCTGATGCCAAGCCACCTCGCGGACCACTGCGTGAGGATCTGATGCACTATGCCGGCTACTCGCTGCATGGAGCGGACGTCATCCTTCGCTACACCATCGAGGGACGAAATATTCTCGAATCTCCCCGTATTCGCCCCACCCCTCACGGCGACTTGATCGATCACACCCTGCACATCAGTCCAAGTGAAACGCCGTTGATGCTTGCTGTTGCCAGACTCCCACGACCAGACAGCGGCTCACACATTTTTTCCGAAGCAGCGCCGCTCGAGAAACAGAGACGGTCTTCCGCGCTAGGAAGCGTCGCCTTGGTTACAGCCGCGGTATCGAAGCCTGCCCGCCTCGTTATCCAACCGCCTCAGGCAGAAAAACTCGATTTGGGTATTCCGAATCGCACCATCCTTGTCCGCTTCCGGACAGCCGGCACAGGGACACTTATTGCGTCAACTCCAGCGGAGGGCCGCTGGAAACCCAATGGAAAAACACTTTTCCTGAGAAATGATGAGGTCGTTTTCGATATTGGCTGGGTGGGCGCCATTCGCGGAAAGGCCCAGGTACGGGATGGTAAGTGGCACACTGCCGCAGTGGTTGTGGGGGATCGCGCCACAAAGCTGTTCGTTGATGGAAAACTAGTCGGCGAACGGCCCGACTTCCGGCGTCCTCCAGTCTCGGGGCATGTGCTTAAAATCGGCGAAACTGCCACCAACTTCGGCGGCGACTTCACCGGCGAGATCGCCTGGGCCCGAATCTACGATCGGGCTGTTTCGGCAAAAGAGCTTTTAGCATGTTCCGGGGTCACGCCGGCAGCCACGGTCCCACTGGCATTCCAATGGAATGCACGTGACTCAGTTGCCGTGAGCGACAGGCCAACGACTGCCGTGGCAGCCACTGTTGTTGGGCAGGCCCAGGGCTGCGAATGGGAGGTTCGACCTGACGGCCGGATCGTGCTTACTATTCCCGCCGCATCAGAGCCTCGAACAATCCGCGTCACGACGTTCCCCGCAACGGGCATGGAAAAGGCTGCGGTGCTACGAGCTGTCACGACGGATGCCGATGCTCCCCTCATCGACCTTGCCTCACGGCTTGATGGAGGCCCCCGTCGCTGGACCGAAACAATTCCCGTCAAGGGGAAGCTTGGCGCAGCCATCAATGGCTATGCCCTCGATACCATCCCCATCCCGTTTGAGAACCCCTGGAATGCATGGCTTCGAACCAGTGCCCTCGACTTTTTTTCCGATGGCCGGGCAGTTGTCACAACCCACGGCGGCGATGTCTACCTGGTTTCAGGAATCGATACGGACCTGAAGACCATGGTCTGGCAGCGATTTGCTGCTGGCCTATTTGAACCCTTTGGGGTGCGGGTTGTTGATGGCAAGATCTATGTCACCTGTCGGGACGGCATCAAACGACTGCATGACCAAAACGATGACGGCGAAGCCGACTTTATTGAGGCTTTCTGGAGCGATGATGACGTGTCTTGCATGTTCCACGCCTATAACTTCGACCTCCAGACTGACGAGGCTGGCAACTTTTACTTCGCGAAGGCAGGCCAGTACACCCAGCATCACCGACCGGGCACTATCATGAAAATTCCGCCTGAGGGCGGGCGGGTGGAGGTTGTTGCCTGGGGGCTCCGAACGCCAAACGGCATGGGCCGTCTGGCAGACGGCCGCTTCACTGTCTCTGACAACCAGGGCCCCTGGATGCCAGCCGGGAAGATCTCCGCTGTCGAACCCGGTGGCTTCTACGGCAACATGCCGATCAATGCCGAGCAGGAGCGTTGGCTACGGGACCGCAACGATGGCGAGCTTCCTGATGAATTTGACGCGCCTTTCATCTGGATGCCTCAGGAACTCGACAATTCCTGCGGTGGGCAGGTGTGGGTTGATGACCCAAGGTTCGGTCCACTCTCCGGCCGGCTGTTCCACGCGTCTTTCGGGAAGGGCTGGCTCTATTATCTGCTGCTTGATGATGCTGCCCACCGGACTCAGGCAGCCATCGTTGCCCTTCCACACCAGTGGGATGCCGGCGTCATGCGGATGCGGGTCAACCCGGCCGATGGCCAGGTCTACGGTGTCGGTCTGTCGGGCTGGCAAGGCCCAGGAGGTGGCAAGGATGGCTGCTTTCAGCGGCTTCGCTGGACGGGAAAAGCCTGTCGGTCAATCGAGCGTGTCAACCTGACACCGTCCGGAATCAGGCTGCGGTTCAGCTTTCCCTTACATCCCACCAGTACAACCAATCCCGACAACTGGCAGGCTGAAATGTGGAATTACCTGTGGTCAAAGAAATACGGGTCAGACCAATTCTCAGTGCTTCAGCCAGGGAAGAAGGGACGAGACCATCTTGCGATTTCCGAGGCAATGCTCGTCGATCCACAAACGGTTCTGCTCACGATCCCCAACCTGCAGGTCTGCGACCAGATGCTGCTCAAAATGGTCGTCGATGACAGCGAGGGTGAGCCATTTGCTGAAGAGGCCTACCTTACGATCCATGCCATACCGGCAGAAGCAGCACCGTCACGGCCCCGGGTCGGCCCGGAATGAGTGAACTGGATGGAAACTGCGACCTAACCACTTCGCATCCACTTAGCCGTTGACTCTCGGCAGCGACAGCCGCTGAAAGCAGCCGTATGCGAGCAGGGCAAACATCACGGCCAGGTAGAGATCCTGACGTTGAAAGGCCCAGAGGGCGATCGTTCCGGCTATCAGTAGCCCGAAGAGCGAGGCAATGCTGACAGCCGCCGACACACCGGCCGCCCGCAGGCCCTCCAGTACGATCGTGCCACCATCGAGTGGCGGCACCGGCAAGAGATTGAGTACTGCCCAGCCGATGTTTACAAACAGCAGGTGATAGACCGTCAGATTAGCCAGGCGGCTGGGCAGGGGCTGGCCCCGCTCGGCGGCGGCGGCAAGCCAGTCGCCAATGACTGGCAGGCGGGCCACCATGCCAGTCGGAGGCAGTCGGTAGCCAGTGGCAACGATCGCGAGAATCACAAGGCCAATAAACAGCAGTTGGGCCAGCGGGCCAGCCGCCGCAACCAGCAACCGCCGCCAGGGCTGTTGGAGCGATCTTGAGGGCAGGCCCATTGGAACCGCCAGCCCTCCAAAGTGATAAAGCACAATCCGCGCCGGTTGCCTGAAACGGGCAAAGACTAGGGCATGACCGAGTTCATGAACGAGAATCGAGACAAAGACAACGGCGACCCAAACACCCAGATAGACCAGCAGCATGCGGCCATTGTCACCGGCAAGTCCGCGGGCAACGCCCCAACCCAGCAGGGCTGCTGCCACCCAAAACCAGCCGGTCACGCGAACGGGAATGCCAGCAATCGAGAACTGAAAATCGGCAGGGGTCGGCTGAGGTTCAGTAAGCAGCATGACTTGATTATGCCGCCTGTTCAGTCGGCGTTGTGGACTGACAATCCAGTTCGGCCACAGCCGCTTCCGGACACCCACCGGCCGCAATGGCCAGCACTGCTGCGGCAGCACGAGCAGCCGATCCCGGCTGAGCCACCTGCTGGGCAAGTTTTTCCAGGGCATGAACGGATTGCTCGCGGATCATTGGATCTGTCAACCAGTCAATCACATGCCCTGATGCGGCAGGAGCAGGGTCCTGAACCGCAAGATATTCAGGGAACAGCATCTCTGAATCAGCTGGGGCAAGTTCGCGAGGTGGCCACCAGACCGGTTGGAGTGGGCCGATCGGCTCGGGAATCGCCAGCAGATTGACCAACGTAAAGGCGCGGGTGTGCCGCAGCCAGCTCTGCACGACGTAAGCCCAGTGGCTGATTGAATAGACGATCACGGTCGGCACTCGGGCAGCCAGAAGCTCAAGGGAGACTGAACCGCTCACCGACATGGCCGCATCTGCCTGAGGGATCAATGCAGAGGTCTGCCCAGCTGCGACGCTCAGCCGCGTCGGCTGCTCAATAGCGAGTGGGCCGGACAGCTGCTGACTGATTGTATTGGCATGCCGCTGATGGAGTGCAGCAATTACGAATCGCGCCGAGGGAACCCTGGCTTCGACCATTCGTGCAGCCCGTACCAGGCAGCCAAGGTTGGCCGCTATCTCTTGGCCACGGGAGCCCGGTAGCAGCAGCACCAAAGGCCCAGCTGGAGCCGCAGAGTCAGGTGGAGCGGTAGCCAATTGCTCATCAAAAAAGGGATGCCCGACCATTGTGCTGGCCATTCCCTGAGTCATGAACCAGTCGTGCTCAAACGGCAAAGCCGAAAGCACATGATCGACCAGCCGTCGCATCTTGCCGATCCGCCAGCTGGCCCAGGCCCAAATCTGCGGCGGGCAGTAGAAGACCACTGGAATACCGTGCCGCTTGGCCCGCCAGGCCAGCCACCAATGAAAACCGGGAAAGTCAACGAGCACGCAGACGTCCGGGGGATCATCAAGAAAGCTTCTCTCCGCCCGTCGGGCCAATTCGACAAAGCGGTGAATGTTGACAATCACACGCAGGAACCACATCACCGCCAACTGCGTGAGATCGGCTACCAGTTCACAGCCAGCACGGGCCATTTCAGGGCCACCGAGGCCAACGCAGACCGTCTTCGGGCAGCGAGCCCGGATCGCGCGGCACAACAGGGCTGCATGATGGTCGCCAGATGGCTCGCCGGCCGACAGAAAAACACGCACGTAAAAAGAGCTCCAACGAAACCCGAAACGAGTATCCCTGAGAGTATTTCAACTGTGGCGGACTGCTCACAGGCCAGTTTCACCCGTGCGATTTCCCGTAATAGCCGCCGAATAGCCTCTTCTCGGCTCAGGCAGACCGACAGCCAGAGCAGCTGCCAACCCAATCACCGCCGCCCCAGCCAGGAAGACAGGTGGTGCCCCGACCCGGTCAATCAACCAACCGATGAGGGGCGAACAGACAAAAGGCACCGCCAATGCCGCCCCAATCAGGCTGACATAACGAGGCTGTCGGGCAACGGTAGGGGCCAGCTCAAGGGCGTAGTTGCTGAAAATTCGCAATGCAATTGGATTCAACCCCAGCGGCAAATAGGCGAGCCAAAACCAGCCGGCCGCTACTTGAATGGGGGCGGCGGCCAGACCAACGACAAATAGCGGCGTGACCGTGCAGCAGCCGATCAGCCCAATCAACACAATTCGATTTCCCCGGCGATCGGCAAGCGGCCCAACAACCAGACTCGCCAGACCAGTTGCGACGTTCTGGGCGACCACCCAACTCAGCAGGCTGCCCGAGCCGGTTCCGAACTGCACGCGGGCGTAGGCCTGATAGTGCGGAAAGAGCATCAAGACTGCCGAGAAGCCGGCCACCACCAGGGCCAGCCGCACAACTGCTGGGTCTTGCTTC
Organism: uncultured Chitinophagaceae bacterium; assembly: GCA_964555385.1. Lineage (GTDB taxonomy): Bacteria > Planctomycetota > Planctomycetia > Pirellulales > UBA1268 > UBA1268. Next base: position 1,939 of record CAZKSP010000103.1, on the reverse strand, counting down.
AACAGCGACCACAAGGTCGTGCCACCCGAAACAACCAGCGGCTTCTCACCTCCAGCAGGCCGCAACGCAGGCTCGTCAAAGAAGGCTGGTACCGCAGCAGCCAGCAGAAAGAAACCGCCGGTCGCGGTAAAGATCAGATGAAATCCGTCCGGCTGATTTAGCCAGGGGCCCAACGCAATGACCGCAGCAGCAATGGCCAGGACACTTCCAATTGTTACGCTCAGCAACAGCACTCGCCCACGATGGCCAGCCGTAATCAGCCGTCCCTGCAGCGTTGCCACCAGCAACTGATTGCAGCCGTTGATCAACGAAAACAGGCCATAGATCGAGAGAAAGCAGACTGCCAGTAACTGCGGATGGTTGCCGACCAGCGGCGACCAGATCACCGCTAAAAGCAAAAAACAGACCGCCAAGCCGGTGGTCGTCAGAGCGAGCAGCCACCGCACTGTCGGCTGACGAGCGACGGCTCGGGCAATGAGAAGCGGAAACAGGCTGTTGCCGGCCCGGTTGAGCACCGGCAGCAGCCCTCTGAGCAAACCGGAGTCGATGCACGCATCGAGCACAGCCGGCATGATCACGGTCTCGGTCTTGAAGATCCAGCCCACCCGGGCCACTACTTGGTAGGCAACCAGACAGGCAATGTTCCGGGATTCTCGGGCCGCTTGCGCCGGGGCTGGGGGCTCTGAGCGGGCAAAATCCATAGGGCGTAGGCAGGAGAGCAGACAAAAAAAACTAGGGTACAATGCGAGGCTGTGCGGTCAGATCGCACCTCTACTTCTACCTTACTTTAGCTTGTCTTTTGGGTTGTTCTGAACTCCCACAGCTGCCCTTCACCACTCCATAAACATGACTGCTTCCACTGATCGCAACGCCGATATTGCTTGGCCTGACAGGTATCGCTGGCTGGGCTTGTTCTTCGTGACCTGCATCCTCTCCGTGGCTGGGCTCGGCCAAACTGCCGAGGCTGATCATTATGTTTGGTTTGGCTGCTACACCGGCAAACCACCCCGCGGTGAAGGCATCTATGTCTCTCGCTATTCGGATCAGACGGGTGAACTTGGTCCGACCGAGTTGGCCTGCACCGTGAAGAACCCTTCATTCCTCACCCTCCATCCAACCCTGCCGGTCCTCTACGCCGTATCTGAAATTGCGGACCTCGACGGAAAGCCGACCGGCGGAATCACAAGCTTTGTGATCGACCCGGAAACTGGCAAGCTCACCCAACAGAGTGTGCAGCCCTCAGGCGGCAAGGGCCCCTGCCATCTGTCAGTTGACCGCACCGGCAGTGTGCTGCTGGCAGCGAACTATGGCAGCGGCAGTGCAATCTGCCTTGGCCTGTCCCCTGATGGCAGTCTGCAGCCGGTCACGCCGCCAAAGGGAGACGGCCCTGGTGGCTTCCTTCAGCACAACGGCAGTGGCCCTAACAAGAGTCGCCAACAGTCCCCACATGGACACTCGATCGACCCGACCCCCGACGGCCGCTTTGCGATCAGCTGCGACCTGGGAGCCGATCAGGTCTTTGTGCATGCCGTCGATATGGAAGCCGCCACGCTGACGAACCACAGCAAATCTCCGACGCAACCGGGAGGCGGGCCTCGCCATTTCGCGTTGCATCCCAGCCTGCCCTACGGCTATGCCAACAATGAACTCAACATGACGGTGACTGCCTTCGGCTTTGACGGCAAGCTAGGGCAGCTCAAGCCAATCCAAACGCTCTCGACGCTACCTGAATCGTTGACTGACCGAACCGGCTTCTCAACGGCAGAAATTGCCGTCCATCCCAATGGACGGTTCCTCTACGTCTCAAACCGGGGCCATGACTCACTGGCTTGCTTCGCCATCGACCAGACATCGGGAAAGCTCTCTTTTCAGGGGGTCGAACCGACCCGCTGCCAGACACCGCGGCACTTCGCTCTTGCCCCGGGTGGGCGGCGACTGT
>CAZKSP010000102.1:0-8613 GCA_964555385.1 uncultured Chitinophagaceae bacterium | reverse complement strand
GGTCCTTTCCGACCGGCGGCGTTTTAATCAAGCCGGGGGCGGGCAGTCGCTGGCAGGAGCGGCAGATGTCTTGCGAAGTGGCGGCCAGCCCATCTTTGGTGACGAAGTCTATGCGGGAATTTGCAGTGAGCTCGGCTATGGGATTAGTCGTCACTGTCAGACGTTCTACGGGGTGGGCGATATTGATCAGTTTGCCAAAAAGCAACTGATCAGCATGGTTCCGCACGGGGCGAGGGTTGACCGAACCGTTGCCGGAAGACTGATCTATTTCTCGGACGAGCAGGCCATCCACCACCGCGTGATTATTGCTGGAGGTAAACTACTGGTCCCAACACCGGGAGGCCCTCAGCCCCTCGACACCACGCAGATGTTAAAAAGTGTTGGCAATACTGCCCATCAGGGTGCGGAAAAAAACAACTGGGCTGGTGGGGATTATGGCCCAAGCCTTGGGGTTGCAGGGTTTGCGATGACGCTCAACCGTGACCTCTTCGTCAACGGGGGGCATTCGATTCGTGACCGAGATGGAGCGGCATACAGTTTTTACCACTCAAGTTACGTGTCAGGAGAAGACGTTGTTTGTACTGGCTGTATAACTGCTGTCAATGGCACCTTGACGTACATCAATAATTGGAGTGGTCATTATCGCCCCGCACCGGAACAGGTTCAGATTGTGCTTGAGTCATTACAGGTGCGCGGAGTCGATATCAGCAATGTGGGAGTGCAGTATAAGACGGCCAACGGAGCATCCGACCTGCAAATGGCACCGATGTTTATGCAGCTCCAGACTTCAGACCCCGGTCGTGCCGCTGAGCCTCGCACGAAGGCCATTCATGGTTATGTCAGTGAGGTAGGGCAGTTATTCGTAACGGAAGTAAAGAGAATCATAGCAGCTTATGATGCAGAGGAAGAAGGCTGGAAGGCAAAGCACTTTTGGAAGAAGAGAAAGAAGAGCGCTGAGTCGAAGGCAGTTTGTGCCTATTTTAAAAGCCTCTTTGCAACTGGCAGCCCCGATGCGAACTGCCTTTTTTCGCTCATCATGTTACTTACCGGCAATATGAATCCGGGACACGCTCCGCAGGTTGAGCAGATGACCCGGAATTTTGGAAGTCGGCAGCCACTGCCGCCCTCCTTAAAAGCTGGAAGCACTCTTTGGAACCGACTTCAAGACGCCGCAACTGACTATCACCAAATGGTGCGAAGCTGAAAAACCGCGATCCGCTATGGTGTTGACGGAACGTGGGTGTCACGAGTTTTTTCTGCCAGCATGAGATGCGAGTCGTAGTGCACGATTGAACGATCGTGCAGTCGTACATGCCAAGCCGCATGCTCCTGTTCGCCGACAATTGTCATCTGCTTGATTGCTTGGTGATGGTGCCCGTCTCGAAAAAGGGACCGCATCAGGACTTCGGGGGAGCCCCGTGTTTCACCCCGTTGTGAGTGCCCCCCGATCCAGGCAGTTATCGGGGTCGCTGACACAGACCAGTCATAAGGTGAGGCGATGACTGCCTGGCCGCCACCGGTAAGACTTCGTGAAAACTCCCGTAGAGCGTCGACTGGCGAAGAAACACAGTCGATGAGATTCAGGCTTGCGAGAGTTGCGAACGAGGCGTCTGGAAACGGCATGGCCGTGGCATCGCAGCACCAAAAATCAATTTGACCCATTGCTTTTTGTGACAAATTCCTCGTCACCTCAAAGCGACGGCGATCGTAAATGACGCCCGCTCGACGGCGGGGGTACTCTACCCAACCAGTGTCGCGAATTTCGCGGGCCAGCCGAAGCATTGAAATGTCGAGGTCGACTCCCAAGGTGAGCTGATCAAAATAATGGGCGAGTTCATAAGTTGTTCTACCAACGGCACACCCAACATCGAGGATTGGTGCATTCGCATCTTGGGGGGCACGAGATGAGAGGTTTAGGCCATTTTTCAAAAGACGAGCGATCGCCCCTGGAGATTCTGCGTCTGAGCTGCTTTTCGGTTCTCGTGGATCAAACTCAGCCCAGTGGTCCCAGACGTAAGAAGACCGCCTTTGCCGCTCATCGTCGTATCCGGATCCAGGACCACAGCAATCACCAAGTAGGCTCTCGAGCGGTTCGGAGAAACGACGTCGCGATCGAATCCTGTCAATCCAGCCAGCAATAAGCTCACGAAGCTGCGGCACGATGACGGGAATTCCGTCAATGATTGGGTATTCGTGCCGACATGCCTCATTCGTACACCGTAATATTCCCTCGATGACATCATCATCGGTCTGATCTGCTGCGAGAGCGAGTTCAAGTGACAGAATGTCACGTCCATGAAGACGGCAAACCGGGCAGGTTGGCCGTAGACTTCGAAAGTGGTTGAGTCGCAATGAGTCTCCTATCAGGCTCAGTCGCCCTTACGGTTAGCCGATGAGCACCGTGGGAGCCCCCGGCGGCATAATCGTCCCCGTTGGGCTGGGGATTGGAGCGACGCAGGCGGCATGCGTGGTCATGTCGCCAACGCGGGCAGCAGGCATGTTTGCGATGAGAACGGTCGGTGAGCCTTGCGTGATCAGGCCGGGCCCCCCTGGTACGCACCCAGGCAGAAGGCATGGGGTCGTCGTATCTGTAATTCGCGCTGCTGGTTGGTTTGAAATCAGCACGGTTGGTGCGCCGGAGATAATTGCCAGTGGTAAGGCAGGGTGAGGCACTGGTGTTGGAACCGGTGCAGGCGGATGGATCGGGGCGTGGCAGTGAGGTATTGCCTGCAATGCCTGGTCACCCATTCTCGCTGCTGGTTGTCCCACGGTATCTCCTTACTCGGATCCACCTACTAAACTTCGAAAACAACGTAAAACTATAGCATTTCTACGCACGTCTGCTCAGCCGGTTCACTGACAAGGTGGCTGCCCGAGGCCTTGCGGCGACCGGTGCCCCCGAAATCTACGGTGTTTTCGGCTAATGCCTCAGTGGGCTTGTTATTGCCCACATTTGTGAGCATCGGCAAATGGACTGTCTTTTCAGGGACAGCTAAGCCGCCTCGTACCCGCCGACGTCGCTTTGTGAAGCTCGCGGTGGATCGACCAGGTTTCGTCGAAGTGCGAACGCCTACTTGGGCGAAAAGGTCGCAGGCACGTCCTCGCCTCCAATGAATCCTTGCAGAACTTTAAGGATCTAGGCTCGTGTTTTCTTAAACAAATCGCCTGGAAACGCGTAGAATTTGATGGAGTAATGGGTTCGCAACCAGAACGAGGAATTCTTCAATGCCACCAAACGAGGCCCCAGGAGCGAAACTTGCCGTGTGGAACAGCGGGCTTGAAGGGCTTCGCGGAAAGTTTGACAACCTGATAGGGACCGGACACGCAGGCCTCGATGTGCATGGTGTTTGTAATCATGTCTACATCACTTGGGCTCCGAGCGGTGGGGCAAGTGCTCTTCGGCAGTTTCTACCTCTGAACACCCAAGCCACAAAACAACTGGGCTTCGAACAGATCCGAGATAAACGAACCGGGCAGGTCGTCACAAACAACCAAAGGATCGCGAAGCAACTTCTTGAACAAGATGCGGGCCGTCCGAGAGATGCTCAAGGCCAGGTCATCAAGCCCAATGGGTGGCTGGGTCCGCTTTCACTGGCAAAAGAAATATCAAACTTCGGGAACGAACCACCCGACTTCGATATTCCTATCATCGGTCGAGACGTTCTTGACGCCCGGGCCGACGGCCCCGCCTGGGGACTCCAGTGTGACGTCGTCTGTCGTTGGTGGATTAGGATGCTTCAATTACCTCCCGACTCTCCACAGCGCCGCTTTAATTTTCACGCGAAAATGCATGACACAGCAAAGAATTGTGCTGCCACCGTTGCAAAGGCTCTCTACGTCGGAGGGCTAGCAAACTATGCACCCCCACCGAAGAATCTTTGGTACCAGGGAATGAACACGCTTCGTCGCTGGGCCCAGCGCGCGAATGAGCGAATAGCGTACCTGAACCACCAGAGACAAATTCTGATGAGTTCCGAGGATTGGCGGCACATCAATTCTTATGTTGGACCGCAGCCCTTTGATTTCATGGGTGCTTGTGAATTGCCAACACTTGATGAGTGGAAGCGCATGAGTCGTGTTCGGGCAACGTTCCGCACTGGGTTAGCGCGTCGCCACGATCAGATCGCTGAGATCGACCGTATTCTTCCGCTGTATCACGCGGCTCGGAGGCTTGAGCAAGACCAAAATCCGGACAACGACGAAAACTATTTCGAGGACACCGAAGAGCTCTTGAGCGACTCGAAAAGCTGGCTGAATTACATGGCGGCTATTCAGGAGCAATGTTTTTTTCACCTCACGAGCAAGCCTCGGAGTGACCGACGTTTTGCAGTCTTGCAGTTGGCAAAACTCATTCACCAAGCGCTGGTTGGAAACACCCGTTTTCATCAAGAACGGCTGCGACAGCAGAATGCACCTGCCGAAGCAACTTATCAGCAGTCGCTCCAAACAGCTCGTGACTGCCTTGAAGCGGGCATAGTGCTTCAGCACCGCGATCTGATTGAATCTGGCTCATACGACAACGTGAATCATCACGGGCAAATGAAGTGGCTTGATTCTGGCTCTTATGCGACACCCCCAGACGCGCAAGCGTCCGGGAGATACGAAAACCTCACAGACAGTCTGAAACATCTTGATTCCGGCTCCTATGAGGTGCCTCCGGATGCAATTGACTCAGGTTCTGGTGTTTATGACCATCCGGGTGAGCTCGATCGTTTTCCGTGGCGAAAGTTTCACAACTAAATTTGTGGTGGTCGGCAGAGGGTTGTAGGGCCGCGGGCCTGACGCATACCGAGTGAGCGTTGCCCTGATTGTCCCTGATTGAGTTGTGGCCTTTTGGTACCTTAAAAATTCGCAAAAAACCGCAGTCAATGAGACCCACAGCCGACTTTGTTACGTAGGATTGGTACGCGATAGGTGGAGCATGACATGAAAGCCTATTGCGGCAATGGTCTTTTGCTCACTGCTTAAGAAAGGAACGGTTGGGTTTATCATGCTCAAAATAATGCTTTGGAGGAACAGTTCTGGAGCAAAAGCGATGTCGCATCCTGGTCACGTCGCGTTGGCAATCGGGGCGGCAGAAAAGCCAGAACACTACATTAGCTATTGGCCCGCAGAAGATTCCGGGGGAACGCCTGTCTCCAGTCGGCCAGCAAAATTCAATCGGTTGCCTACCGACCTCCAGCACGAACTCGGCCGAAATGCCCGCGCACGGCTCACTGCCGGTGCTACCCCACGACCTGGTCAGGTAAACGATCCGCAGGTAGTTGTCGGCGGTTTTGAAATCCCCAATCCCAATAAGCTCTGGGTAAAACTTCCCGAGCAGATCATTGAACTACCGATTATCGACAAAGACCATAGCATCGGCCTTTCACAAGAAAGCATCGTGGATTGGTGGCGGATTTTCTCATCAAGTGATCTCGGTTTTGAGCATCGATATCGCTTCATCTCAAGAAAACTAAATTGTGCGTCAATCGTGATGTCAGCACTTCTGTGGGTGGCTCCAGAATGTTCGTCAAGCCTGATCGACAATTTATGTACTACGCTCCGAATGATGTTGCGAAGTACGCTAGACAGCTCATCAAAAAAATCGACAAGATGAGGCGGTCAGCGGTGGCGGTTGCGGAGGCGCCAGTGAATCCAGGTGTGACGACAACAACGGTGAGCCTTGCTGGCCCCGAAATTTGGCGTCCTGACGCCTGGCGAAAAATGAGTGCCGTAAGAATAGGCAGAAGACATAGCCAAGTCGCTCAGATTGATATCTTTGTGAGACAGTACTGGGAAATTGGTGATCACTGGACGGTGGATAACTGCCATCAAAAAGCAATGCAGCTTTATCAGATGCTTATCCAGATTCAAGACCACCTTGCCAGCAAGCCGAAGAGCGATCGACGCGCAGCAGTTTTGCAACTGGGCAGACGCTGTTTAGAGGTGATTAAAGATCGGGCAGAATACGACGACGAAATGAAAGTTGCGCTGCAGTATACTGTCAAAAAGGACCTCATGTAGGTTCGACGAAGTGGTTGTGTATCGTTTCAGGGCAAAGCGTTAGTGGCCATGCTTACTCTGACCTGCCCCCAATATCGACCCCAGTTTTTAAAGTAGTCGCTGCGTTTTTGATACACCGCCCCTGCCGCACGCTCGTGGCAGGAAGCACTCGGCTGCCGTTGCAAGAAGCAGCGTTTGCCGCTGGACCGTTCAGCCACCCATGCGGACTTTTTTTGGCAGGTCAAAGCGATCGAGGTTCATCACCTTCGTCCAGGCAGCAATGAAATCATTGACAAACGCTTCTTGACCGTCGTCGCTGGCATAGACTTCAGAGATCGCCCGCAACTGGGAGTTGGAGCCGAACACGAGATCCACCCGCGATGCCGTCCACTTCAGATCGCCAGTTGTACGGTCGATCCCCTCGTAGAAGTGCTCGCAGACCGGTGAAGGCCGCCACACGGTGCCCATGTCGAGGAGCTTGACGAAGAAGTCGTTCGTCAGCGTCTCTGGCCGATCGGTGAAGACACCAACTTTAGCGAGCGGGCCATCACCACTGTTTGTACCGAGCACCCGGAGGCCGCCGATAAGCACGGTCATCTCAGGCGCTGAGAGGGTCAGCAACTGAGCTCGATCGACCAGCAGTTCTTCAGCCGGCCGGTCGAGTTCTTGAGCGAGATGATTGCGGAATCCGTCGGAGACCGGTTCCAGCACTGCAAAAGATTTGGCATCGGTCATCTCAGCGGTTGCGTCGGTGCGGCCCGGCTGGAATGGCACACTGACCTGATGGCCTGCACGGCTCGCCGCCTCTTCAATACCGGCTGAGCCGCCAAGCACGATGAGGTCGGCCAGCGACACCCGCGTGGCGTTAGTCTGAGCAGCATTGAATTCTTGCTGCACCTTTTCAAGAACCGTCAGGACGCGAGCAAGCTGCTGTGGCCCGTTGACAGCCCAGTCTTTCTGCGGGGCCAGACGAATGCGGGCCCCATTGGCTCCGCCTCGCTTGTCGCTTCCACGGAATGTGGAGGCAGAAGCCCAAGCAGTGGAAACAAGATCTGAGACTGAAAGCCCTGAGCCGAGCAGAGTTCTCTTCAGGGCTGCGATGTCGGCCTCGTCAATGAGCAAATGGTCGACCGGCGGTACGGGGTCTTGCCAGAGTTGCGGCTTGGCTACTTCCGGCCCCAGCAGTCGCGATACCGGTCCCATGCAACGGTGGGTTAGCTTGTACCATGCCTTGGCGAAGGGTGCCGCAAACGCCTCATGGTTCTCGTGAAACCGCATGGCAATCGGGCCATACTGCGGGTCCATGCGAAGGGCCAGGTCGGTCGTGAACATCATCGGCGGGTGCGACTTGTTCTCGTCGTGGGCATCGGGCACGGTGCCCTCGGCCGACGCGTCCTCGGGCGTCCACTGCCAGGCCCCGGCAGGGCTCTTTACCAGCTTCCATTGATAGCCGAAGAGGTTGTCGAGATAGCCGTTCGACCACTCTGCTGGAGTGCTCGTCCAAGCGCCTTCAATGCCGCTGGTGATCGTGTCGCCGCCCTTGCCACTGCGGTGGGTGTTTCGCCAGCCAAGGCCCTGTTCTTCGATTGGTGCTCCTTCTGGTGCGGGGCCAACGTTCTCCGCGGAGGCCGCTCCGTGACTCTTGCCGAACGTGTGGCCGCCGGCGATAAGGGCGACAGTCTCCTCGTCATTCATCGCCATGCGGGCAAAAGTCTCGCGGATGTCGTGAGCGGCCGCCAGCGGATCGGGCTTGCCGTCGGGCCCCTCAGGATTCACATAGATCAGCCCCATCTGCACTGCGGCGAGCGGATTGTCGAGTTGCCGTTCGCCGGTGTAACGCTCGGTGGCGAGCCATTCGGTTTCCGGCCCCCAGGAGATGTCGTTTTGTGGCTCCCAGACGTCAGCCCTGCCACCACCAAAGCCAAAAGTCTCAAAGCCCATCGACTCCAGCGCCGCGTTGCCGGCAAGGATCATCAGATCAGCCCAGGAGATCCGTCGGCCATACTTCCGCTTGATCGGCCAGAGTAGCCGGCGGGCCTTATCGAGGTTGGCGTTGTCGGGCCAGCTATTGAGCGGGGCGAAACGCTGGGTTCCGTAGCCAGCCCCACCGCGTCCGTCCGACACCCGGTAGGTGCCGGCACTGTGCCAGGCCATGCGGATGAAGAGCGGCCCGTAGTGGCCGTAATCCGCCGGCCACCAGTCCTGCGAGTCGGTCATCAGTTCGCGGAGGTCCCGCTTGACCGCCGCGAGGTCGAGCGTGGCAAATGCTTCGGCATAGTCAAAGTCCCCGGGCATCGGATTCCCGGCCGGAGAGTTTTGATGAAGAATGTCGAGGTTAATCTGCTCCGGCCACCAGTCGGCATTTGTCATGCCCCCGCCGGCGGTAGGCCTCGCGGTAAGGTCGGTGTGGCTAATTACCGGGCAGGACGCTGGCCCCTCGGCGAGGCAGGGAGTGACAATCAGCAAGGCGGCCTTGGCCACAGCCGCAAGTACGTTTCGCAGGGACATCGGGTGCTTCCTCGTGTGGGACGGCGCAACAGCCGAGAGGCAAGTGACGCTACCACACGCCACCATCACGACTTTAAGGACTACCTTGTTTGACCGCGAATATAGTGCGTGTAAGAGAAT
>CAZKSP010000101.1:0-8627 GCA_964555385.1 uncultured Chitinophagaceae bacterium | reverse complement strand
CACATAAGTCTGCATCGCTCGGAGAGATGCCGAGACAAACAGCAGGCCGAACATCACCATCGCGAGCACGAAGACCGGCCAGAGCAGGATGCCAAAGGCCACGGTATTGACCAGCGCCTCGATCGCCGCTGGAGCAACCAGTGACAACAGCCCCACGCCCAGTGCAAAGGCCAGTAGCGTAAAGACGTCGGTCCACTCCAGTTGGAGCAGTTCCGTCAGCCGCTTCCAGGGCCGCTTCCCCGGCGGCATGGCAGCACGACGGCGGTGGCCGGGCTGCTCTGCTACCGGGTGGGGTGCTGCCACCGCATTTACCATGGCTTGACTCCGGGACTCACCTTCGACAGCGGGCGGGCAATCCGCCGGTTGGCCCGGCGGCGGGCAAGGCGGCGAGCCACGGTGTGACCGACCCGGCTGGTTGCCCGGTCGACCGCAATCTCCCAGTTAACGTCAGTCACCTCTGCCACCACGTCAGCAGCCTCTCTAAGCCGCACCACGACGCGGCAGTTCTTGTCGAGGCCGCCGCGAGGTCCGTTCTGATCTTCCAGCACCACCTGCACCCGCTGGATATGGCCGCTGAACCGGGCCAAGGCAAACTGCAGTCTTCGCTCAATGTGAGCAACTCGGGCGGCAGACGCCCGACCACCAACTTGTTTGAGTGACCAAATCATTGCACTCCTCCCCGAAAACCTGGGAATAAACGCAGGGTGGTGAACCAATTCGCCGCCCTTCTATCGACATAATTAGGGTGGGCGAATCACTTCGACACACAAGAATGTTTCGATAGAATCCATAGAAAAAATCTATGGGTCGAGGCTCCTTATGGAGTGGCTGAATTACCACCATTTGCTCTATTTCTGGACTGTCGCTCAGGAAGGCAGCATCGCCGCAGCCTGCCGCCGGCTGCACCTCACCCAGCCGACAGTTAGCAGCCAGTTGAAGCAGCTCGAGCAGTCGCTCAAGGCCAAGCTCTTTGAACGCCGGGGCCGGTCGCTGGTGCTCACCGACACTGGCCGCACGGTCTATCGCTATGCCGACGAGATCTTTTCGTTGGGCCGGGAACTCACCGATGCCGTCGCCGGCAGGGTCACTGGCGGCAGCCTGCGGTTGGTGGTAGGCGTGGCCGACACCCTAAGCAAGCTGATTGTCCATCGACTGCTGATGCCCGGGGTGCGGTTGGCGGGAGAAGACGTGCTGGTCGCCTGCATCGACGGCGACCCCGACCGGCTGCTGGCCCAGCTGGCGTTGCACGAGCTCGATGTCGTCATCAGCGATTACCCGGCCAACCCACGGCTGGGCATGCGGGCCTTCAACCATGCTCTCGGTGACTGCGGCGTCAGCTTCTTCGCCCGAACCGACCTGGCCCGAAGGCTCCGGCGGGGCTTTCCCCATTCCCTCGACGGTGCCCCAATGCTGCTGCCAGCCGGGAATGCGGCCCTGCGATCAGCGGTCGATCAGTGGTTCGATGGCCTTGGCATTCGCCCGCTTGTCCGGGGCGAATTCTCTGACAGCGGCCTGCTCAAGGCCTTTGGCGCCGAGGGCGAGGGTGTGTTCCTTGCTCCGACTGTGGTTGAGGCTGATGTTCGCCGGATGTACCGGGTCAGCGTGATTGGCCGGGACGAACACCTGCGGGAACGGTTCTACGCCATCTCAGTCGAGAAGCGGCTGGCCCATCCGGCAGTTGTGGCCATCACGAAGGCCGCCCGGCTCAGCCTGGCCGGGGCGAAATGATGACAGCAGCCTGGCGCCTGGACGAGAACATCTCCCAGGAAACCTCCCGACTAGCCTCGACTTGCAACGCCGTTTCTGATTCTCGTCGCTCGCGATCAAACCAGTTCCGTCAGTGGCCCGGTGCTGGAGCCGAAGGCGTCGGCATCGAGGCCCAGCTGCTGCAAGATGGTGACGAACAGGTTGGAGAGCGGCAGGTTGTCGTCGTGTGGGAAGGCGAGGTGGCGGCCATGGCGGAAGCCACCGCCGGCCAGCAGGATCGGCAGGTTGGTGTTGTCGTGGGTGTTGGCATCCCCTAGGTTGCTGCCAAAGAGCACCACCGTCCGGTCGAGCAGCCGCTGGTCCCCCTCGCGACGTTCGGCCAGCATGGTAAGCAGGTCGCCCAGCAAGTCGAGCTGGTGGTGATCGGCCTGCTCGAGCTGCTCGAGCTTCTCCGCCGATTGACCGTGGTGGCTGAGGTTGTGATAGCCGTCGGTGGTTGTCCGGTCATCAGTCAGCCGGAAGGCAGGTGTCGCAAAGGCATCGACCATCAGCGTCACCAGCCGCGTCGAGTCAGTCTCGATCGCCAGCCGAGCCATCTCAAGCATCGCCTCGTAGCCGGTAAAGAAATAGGCGCGGTTGGGGACATCCCCCGGCTTCTCAATCGGCGGTGCCGGCTTGGGCCGAGCCTGCCAGCTGCCGGCCACCTGCAGCCGCTGCTCCAGCTCCCGGATGGAGGTGAGGTATTGATCGAGCCGCCGCCGGTCGGCCGTCGACACCCGCGACTCCAGCCGCCGGGCATCGTCGCCGAGACAATCGAGAATGCTTTCCCGCTGGGCCAGCTGTCGCCGACGGGCGGCCACCTCAGCCGGGCTGCCGGTGACAAACAGCTTTTCAAACAGCCGGCTGGGCCTGTCCTCCGGTGGAATCAGGCAGTCGTCGCGGGTCCAGGCGAGACTGCGATTGGCCTTGTCGATGTTCACGCCCAGGTTGAGCGTCGGGAACCGGGTCAGGTGGCCGATCTGCTCAGCGGCAAACTGGTCGAGGGAGATCGTGTTGCGAAAGCCGCTGGCCGTCGGGTTGCGGGCAGCAGTCAGAAAGCAGTTCTCAGTCGAGTGCCCCCCGCGGACATTGGGATGGGACAGCCCGCTGATCACGGTGAAGTCGTCTCGGTGGTCAGCCAGCCGCTGCAGATACGGAGACAACGGGTAGTCCCCGCCAGCTGCCTGCGGAAAGAACGGCTTCGGCAGGATGCCGAGATTGTTGGAAATAAAGATCACCCGCATCGGTGGCTCGGCTGCCGCTTTGCCCGCGCGGGCCAAACCCTCGAGCCACGGCAGTGACAGGGCAACGCCCGCCCCCCGCAGCAGCCGCCGACGACTGAACCGGTGATTGACAGCTGCCTGCCTCATGATGGTGTCTCCTCGTCCTCACGTGTGGCAGCCGCTGGTGGCAGGCCGCGGAAGAGCCGGCTGGTGATGAACTGCCGCAGCAGATCGCCAACGCGATAGCCGTCACCGCCAATCGCATCGAGCAGCTGCTCGCGCTCGGCCCGATCGGCAAACCGCAACGGTCCGCCAGTGGCATAGATGTTCAGCTGCTCGAGCAGGTTACGGGCCAGCTGCCGTTCGTCGGCGGCCAACAACGCCTTGAGCTCAACGATGCCGGCATAGCGACGGCCATCGGGCAGGCTGCCAGCCGTGTCAACCGGCGCGGTGAGGCAATAGGCAAAGTCGTGGCCCGCCCGGTCGATGCCGGTCACTGGCTCGTCGCCCTCCAAGCCGCGATACTCCTGCCGCCAGCCGCCGCAGATGTCGAAACTCTCAAGGGCAAAACCGACCGGATCAAACAGCCGGTGACAGGAGGCGCACGAGGCGTCGGCGGTGTGCCGGGCCAACAGCTCGCGAATCGTCTTCGCCCCGCGGATGTCGGGCTCAACTGCCGGCACGCTCTCCGGCGGCTTGGGCGGCGGCTGACCGAGCAGCTGGGTCATCACCCACGCCCCCCGCAGCACCGGTGAGGTGGTGGTGCCGTTGGCGGTCACCTTCTGAATCGCCGCCTGGGTCAGCAGCCCGCCCAGTGGTGAACCAGCCGGCAGCGGCACCGGCCGCACCTGATGGCCGGCCAGCGGTGGGAGGGCATAGTGCCGGGCCAGCCGGTCGTTGGCAAAGATGGTGTCGGCCGCCACGATCGACCGGGCCGGCAGGTTGTCGCGAAACAGGGCCGTGACGAAGGCCCGCGTCTCCATGCCCATGCTTTCGACGAGGTAGTCATCAAAGCGATATTCCGGATAGAGCCGGACATCGGGCTCGTCACGCCGCAGCTGCCGCAGGTCGAGCCAGTAGTCAGTGAAGTTCTCGATGAACCGGCTGGCCCGGGGGTCGGCCAGCAGCCGGTCGGCCTCACTGGCAAGCACCTCCGGCCGCAGCAGGCTGCCGTCGCGGGCTTTCGCCAGCAGCGCCTGATCGGGCCGGGTGTTCCAGAGAAAATACGAGAGCCGGGCGGCCAAATCGAAGGCGGCAGAACCATTCCCCGCCCCGGCACCCGTCACCAGGCTGAACTGCCGCGGCTCAGGCAGGTAGACCACCTGCGGTGACGCCAGCACGGCGGCGTAGCCCGTCAGCAGTGCCTGGGTAAAGTCTTCACCCTCAGCCAGGCTGGACTCGACCAGCGACAGGAACGGGGCCAGATCGGCGGGCGTCGGCGGCTGGATGAATGCCCGCTGGGCAAAGGCCGTCAGCAGCCGGGCGGCAGCCGCCGCCGGATCGTCCGGCAGCACCTCGATCGGCAGAGGGCTGCCCGGCTTCGTCCCCCGAAACGGCAGGTCACCAAACAGCAGCCGGTGCGACTCCGGTGGCCACTGCTCTGGCGGCAGCGGCCCGATGATCTCGAGCGACTGGATCGCCACCCCCGGCTGGCCGCCCTCGGGGAACGGCGGATAGCGATAGGTCGGCGGGCCGCCCTTCACGTTGCGGGCCAATGGCACCGGCAGGCCGAGCAGGCTGTATTCAATGGTCTGGCCCCGGTCGAGCAGCACCTCGGTCTCAAAGTCAGCTGGCTCTGGGGGAATATCGAAGATGCCACCGACGGCCCGGACATCACCGGAGACATCGGGGCCAGAGGGCCGCCGGGCCCGGAAGGTCATTGGCAGCGGCCGCGTGGCCGGCACGATGGTGTGGCCCGGCTGCTGCAGCACCGCCCGGGCCCGGAACCGCAGCCGATAGCGGCCGTCGTGTTTGGCGACGAACCCCCGCGGATAGCCGAAGTAGGGCCAGTAGGCCGAGCGGAAGATGCAGCACTCGATGGCCGGATCCTGCAGTTTGGTCTGGCTGAGGTTTCGCTGGTCGTGGCCGGACACGGCGATCGCCTTGCCATCGCGGGCGAAGAACATCGCCTCACGGTTGCCGAAGGTGGTGGTGGTCGAAAACAGGCTGGTCGCGATTGCAGCGTAGTGATCGGGTGGCTGCGGTGTCTCGCCGGGCGCGATCGCCTGCCGGAGGGCCGCCTCGGCAGCATCGAGCGTGGCCGCAAGCTGGATGCGGGAGAAGTCGAGGCCCTCGGCCGACTTGTTGAAGCCGTCACGGACCCGATCCTCCGGCAGCCGGTCGGCGACGTCGAGTAGCGGCAGGGCCAGGATGTCACGAAGGGTCTGCTGATACTCCCGCCGGTTGAGACGGCGAAGGGGAACGCGGCCGGCGGCCAAAATGGCCTCGCGGTCAGCCGCCGCGAGTGCTACTTCGAGCCTCACCAGCAGCTGCTGCCGCTGGCCATCAGGGAGTTCAGCGGGATCAGGGGGCATCTGCCCGTTGGCCACCCGGTCGTGCATCAGGGCAAACCGCGCACGGGTGGTGGCCGCGGCCAGATCAAAGCCGACGCGATTGAGGTCAAGCCCGCCCTCGGCCGCCCCTTGGGCATGGCAGTCGCCGCAGGCCTGTAGCACCAGCTGCCGCACCGGGTCGGCGTCGGCTTGCCCCGAGAGCAGTACCGACAAGGTAAGACCCAGCCAGCATCCAGTTGTTTGTTGCCATGCTTCCACGCAGTCACCTCTCATAATGAAACGAGAAGGAGACGCAGCTCATTTTCGGAAATGAGCTACTTGCCCAAATTTTAACACACAGTGCGGCATGTATTTCAGGTCCCCCAGCTGTCCGCAGCCGCCCGACGCCGGGTACATTGCTTACACGTCTGTAATCCGACAAGAAACATCTGCACCGCCAAAGGGATTCACACGCATGAAAATCATCCGCTTTCTCGCTGCTGGCCGTGAGCGACTTGGCCGGCTGCATGACGACGGCAGCACAACGCTGCTGGAGGGCGACCTGTTCACAGCGGAAGGCTTCCGTGACACCGACACCACAGCCCAAGTCGACAAACTCCTGGCCCCGGTCGAGCCCCGCGACATCCTCTGCATCGGCCTCAACTACAAGCAGCATGCCGCCGAGAGCGGCGCGGAGCCGCCCGTCCACCCGGTGCTCTTTCTCAAAAACTCGGGCGCGGTGCAAAACCCTGGTGACCCGATCGTGTTGCCGCGAAAGCTCCGCAGTGACGAGGTCGACTACGAGTGTGAGCTGGCTGTCGTCATCGGTAGACGCTGCCACAACGTGCCGCGAAGCCAGGCACTCGACCATGTGCTGGGCTACACCTGTGCCAACGATGTCTCTGCCCGCGACTGGCAAAAGCAGGGGGGCGGCGGCCAGTGGTGCCGCGGCAAAACCTTTGCCACCTTCTGCCCGCTTGGGCCGGCACTGGTCACCACTGACGAAATCTCCAACCCCAACCAGCTCGGCATCCGCACAGTTCTCAATGGCGAGACGATGCAGGACTGGAACACCGACGACATGATCTTCGACGTGCCCACGCTGATTGAGTTTCTGTCGGCCAGCATGATTTTGAACCCGGGCACGGTGATCCTCACCGGCACACCGCACGGTGTCGGCTTCGCCCGCACCCCGCCGGTGTTTCTAAAACCCGGCGACAGCGTGACAGTTGAGATCGACGGCATCGGCCAGCTCACCAACCCGGTGGTGGAAGAGATTTCAAACGGGTGACTCGTCTGAGGATGGGGAGTGAGAGCCAATGTCTGCTTCCATGATTTGCTCACCCAGACCTTAATGCATAATTCCTCTGGCCTGCTGCCAGCACTCCCTCAAACGTGCTCATTCACTGAACCACCCTGACGGAAATACATGCCAAAGGTAGTAATCACCGACTTCATCGCCGATGACCTCGCCCCCGAAAAAGAGACCTTGGACGGCCTGGCAACGGTGGAGGCGCTCGAGGCCCTCCACGAAGAGGAATTGGCTGGCCGCATTGAAGACGCCGCGGCGATCATGATGTATCACAACATTCATTTGACCCGGCGAACGATTGAGCGACTCACCGACTGCCGGCTGATCGTCCGCTGTGGTGTCGGCTTCGATAATGTCGACCATGCGTATGCCTGCGAGCGGGGCATCGCCGTCGCCAATGTGCCCGACTACGGCACCGAGGAGGTGGCCGACTCGGCGATCGGTATGATGCTGACCCTCACCCGGGGCATCCACCTGTTCAATACCCGCCTGCGAGACAGGCCTGATCCCTGGGTGTACCGCGTCGCCGCCCCGATTCGACGGCTGCGGGGCCAGACCTTTGCGATTGTCGGCCTCGGCCGAATCGGTATCGCTACCGCCCTGCGGGCCAAGGCTCTTGGCATGGATGTCTGTTTCTTCGACCCCTACCGGCAGGACGGGTTCGACAAGACGCTTGGCATCCGGCGGGTCGATTCATTGGAAGATCTCCTCCGGCAGGCCCATGTGCTCAGCCTGCACTGCCCGCTGACAGCGGAGACCCAGCACCTCGTCAACACCGACAGCCTTGGGCTGTTGCCGCACGGGGCCTATCTGGTCAACACCGCCCGTGGTGGTGTGGTTGACACCGCCGCCATCCCGGCCGCCCTCGCCTCCGGCCAGTTGGCCGGGGCTGGCATTGACGTGCTTGTGCAGGAGCCTCCTGCTGCAGACGACCCCCTGCTGGTCGCCTGGCGGGACCGTGACCATCCAGCTTTTGAGCGGCTGATCGTCAATCCGCATGCCGCCTTCTATTCCGAGGAGGGCCTGCTCGATATGCGGGTCAAGGGAGCTGACGCCTGCCGCCGGGCCCTGCTCGGCGAGCCCCTGCGAAATGTAGTGAATTGACAGCCGGCGGCGGGCGTTGGACAACCTCGGCCTTCGACGTCACTGCTCCAAGTCCAAAGCATGAGGCTCCGTGGTCGCCTCAACCACGTCAACTGTCAGCCCGGACTTTGCGGGAGTCTTATATCGTTCCGGAAGCAGCTCTCGGGACTTCGGCACTTGTCTTTCAGCCTTAAGTGGATCGTACGAAGGGTCGCTACTGTCGAGCACCGGAGCTTCCTCGACGACTGTTTTGATGACCGAGATGGCATACGATCCAGGCACAACACCATCTTGCGATCCAAAGGTACTGAAACGGACCAGCCCATCCGACTGAGACGTTCCTGAGGCGGCAGCTCCTTTAGGATCAAGGGGGGCCAGCACCACAACCGCGTCAGCAACTGGCTTTCCTTCGAACATGACGCGGGCTTCAAAGGCAACTCGGGCCGGTCGGGGGTCAGCCGGACCACCGCAGCCGCCGCCGGCAAGGAGCATCGGCACCAGTACCACGAACCAACTGTCACGAAAGGTCATTGGTTGTCCTTGGGTAAGAAGAAGCGGTGTCCCCAGAGGCGGCGACAATCCGGTCAGTTCAGCGACACCACCTCACCGCCCGATACCGATCCCATCGCTCCCCAGACTCCGTAGGGACTCGCCCCGGAGGTCACGCCAGGCTGGCTGAGATCACCCGTGTTGATCGTCTCGGAGATGAATCGCACACCGCCATCAGCCATCACGGCGTTCGCCCCGCCAGGGTGCCGGCTGGTCGGGGGA
>CAZKSP010000100.1:0-8774 GCA_964555385.1 uncultured Chitinophagaceae bacterium | reverse complement strand
CAGGCTTTCACCCTCAAATACGCCCAGATTGCCGACCGCCACCCAGTCTACGCCCAGCTGAAGACGCTGATCGATTTGGCGATTACAGCCGCCTATCTGCAGGAACATGACGCCTACGGCAGAGCCGGCTGGGGAGCTGATATCTTTCGCGACGAGTCGGCCTATGCAATTGAACGATTCACTCCGCCTCAGCAGATCGACTGCGCCGTCAACGCAGTCCGCAAGGGTAGTCGGCTGCTGACACCGATCGGCGGCGGCGTTGTCATGACCCCGCGGCGAGCTCTCGACCCAACCAACTTGAGCTTCGACGAAGATGGTCGGCTAGAGAAAACCCGTAACGCCATCGAACTTCCTGCTGATCGCTGGTGGTGGGACTGACTTTACGGAAAGACCGGGCTTCCTGCCCGGCTTTCCTTGGGGCAGAAGCAAGCGAAGCCAAGGTTCGCATGCTTCTGCTGGTGCTCAGGGGCGACATCCTGTCGCCGGGTGGCAGTGACAGAGATCAGAAGACCGGGCTTCCTGCCCGGCTTTCCTTGGGGCAGAACGCCACAACGCCAAAGCTTGCAAGCTTCAACTGACCCTCATGGCGTGACGTTGAAGGGTCAAACGTGCTGCCGGTCCTGTCGCTTCCGCTCCTGGCTTCCTCAGCTAAGCACGTTTCACCAGCGTAGGGGAGCCTGTGTTCACGAGCGGGCTCCGGAAGCGAGCGAAGCCTGGAGGGAGAAATGAAGCGGACGGGCAGTGAACGGAGGCCTGGATGGCCAACGTGAGCGTCCAGCGAGAGGGCACAGGCGCCCCGGAGCGACGGCCCCGCCCACGAGCGAAACCAGAGCTGCCGTGGACGGTTTTTTTACCCTGCCGTACATTTACCGAGGTTATGCCGACCAGCCCTTCTCCATCACCGCTGATCCCACTCGCGACGAATTGCGTTCATCGCGGAGACTGCCTCGACTTTCTTCGCCAGCTACCCGACAGTAGCGTGCCGCTGGCCTTTGCCGATCCACCGTTCAACATCGGCTACGACTACGACAACTACGACGATCGCCGCTCCAGCGGTGATTATCTCGACTGGTCGAAACGCTGGCTCGCTGAGGTCTGCCGCGTACTCCGGCCCGATGGCACCCTTTGGCTGGCTATCGGCGATGAGTACGCCGCCGAAATCAAGGTGATTGCTACCCGTGAGCTTGGCTTCACCTGCCGCAGCTGGGTCGTGTGGTACTACACCTTTGGCGTGAACTGCCGACAGAAGTTCAGCCGCTCGCATGCCCACCTCTTTCATCTCGTTCGCGATCCAAAAGCATTCACCTTCAACACCGATGCCATTCGGGTGCCCTCGGCCCGCGAACTGGTCTACGGTGACCGGCGCGCCAACCCCAAGGGACGGCTCCCCGACGACACCTGGATCTTACGGCCACAGGACCTCCCGGACGGCTTTTCGTCAGCGGAAGACACGTGGTACTTCCCGCGGGTCTGCGGCACCTTCAAGGAGCGGTCCGGCTGGCATGGCTGCCAGATGCCGGAACAACTACTGGGAAGGATCATCCGGGCCTCAAGCAACCCCGGAGAGCTTGTGCTCGACCCCTTTGCCGGAAGTGGCACCACGCTGGCGGTCGCCAAAAAGCTGGGAAGGAATTTTCTGGGCTTTGAACTCTCGGAGGCCTACGCCGAACAGATCGCCATGCGGCTGAATGGCATCCAAGTTGGTCAGCAGCTTGATGGAGCGCCGGAGCCGCTCAAAAGTGTTCCGGCGACCGCGTCAGGCAGGACGCTGGCGAGCCGTACAACAAGACGCACCAGTCGGCGACGGGACTCAAAAGCCAATGCCCCCGCCTTGTTTCCCACCGAACATTTGCCCGATGATGTGGCCGGCGGCGAGACCCCGTCTGCTGCTTCGACAACCAACGATAAAACGACGACATAAGCTGCTTGCTCCCAGGACGGTCTCTTGTTCTCAGTTTTTCGCGCAACCTTCTGAAGAGGACTCTCGATGAAATACGGCATCAATTTGTTGCTCTGGACCGATCGCATGCATGACGGGCTGATGCCAGTTGTGGAGCGGGTCAAGGCAATGGGCTACGACGGTGTTGAGATGCCAATGTTTGAACTCAACGAAGCCCTCTATGCCGATTGGGGAAAAAAGCTCGATGATCTCGGCCTGGAACGGACCGCCGTGACCATTCGTGGTGCTGGCGACAACCCGATCAGCCCGTCGGCTAGCGTCCGGGCTGCGGCAGTCGATGCGATGAAAAAGACGATCGACTGTTGCCATGCCGCAGGAGTGCCAATGCTGGTTGGCCCCACCCACTCGGCGATCGGCGAGTTTACCGGCGCGGGACCGACCGAGGATGAATTCAAGTGGGGCGTCGAGACCATGCGGCATGCAGCTGAGCATGCTGCCGGCGCCAACGTGACGATCGTCACCGAATACCTCAATCGATTTGAGAACTACTTTCTCACCTGCGTCGAGCAAACAGTCAATTTCGTTACAGCTGTCGACCATCCCAACGTGCGGATGATGTATGACACTTTCCACGCCAACATCGAAGAGAAGGACCTCTCCTCGGCAATTAATGCGGCGATGCCCTGGACAAAGCTTGTCCACATCTCGGAAAACGATCGCAGCACACCGGGACAGGGGCACGTTGCCTGGGACCAGACATTCGATGCGATCCGAGCCAATGACTGGGATGGCTGGATGGTAGTAGAGGCCTTTGGGTTGGCTCTGCCGGCGATCGCTGCAGCAACAAAAATTTGGCGAAAGATGTACGCCACCGAAGAGCAGTTGGCCGGTGACGCGCTCGCATTCATGAAGGCTCACGTTGGAAAACGCTGGGGCTAACCGACCGTCGAGAAGCTTCCATGCCACCGCACGAGAACGACTCCACCGCCGGCTTTCAGGGTCCCCCTGCCGATGGCGGCATGTCGATCGACCGGCTGGCCCAGGCCTTTGCGGCCATGATGGGAGAGCCGGATCCTTACGCGGCAGTTGAGGCCGGGGCTGAGCAATTGGTTGAAGTCGATGCCTCACCCGACCTGGATCAGGCAGGCGAGGATTCAGCCTCCGAACCAGTCCACTGCCGAGTCGATCCGCGGTCAATCCTTGAGGCATTGCTGTTTGTTGGTCTGCCTGGAGGGGAGCCCCTCTCCAGTCGCCGCGTTGCACGGCTGATGCGGGGCGTCAGAGCAGCTGAGATCGATGCCCTAGCCGCCGAGTTGGGTGCCGAATACACCGCCAACAGCTGTCCCTATGAAGTGATTTCCAATGCCTCTGGCTGGCTGCTGCGGCTGCGGGATGAGTACCGGCAGTTCGGGGTCCTGCTTGAGGCTAAGACCCGCCGGGTGCGGCTCGACGCCGCTGCACTCGATACCCTTGCTGTGGTCGCCTGGAATCAGCCGGTGGCCAGAGGCAAACTCACTGAACTTGGCTGTGATGCGAGCCCTGCTCTTCTCCGGCAACTTGTACGGCGTGGTTTACTTGAACTTGTCAAACCATCCACTGACGGTGCTGATGCTTCTGGCGGTGAACCTACCTACCGGACAACAAAAAAATTCCTCGACGTCTTTCAACTCCGGACTCTGGATGATTTGCCGGACCCACGCGAGCCGCCCCGATAGCCACCGCCCTGTCAGCTTTCCGACAGCCAAGCCTTCACCTGCTCGACCGCTTCGGCCTGGCTCATAAGCCTGCCGTCCAGTTGGAGATTTCGTAGCCTGCGAAGGGTCTGCCCAACCGCTGGTCCGGCGGTCACCCCAAGGGCCAGCAACGCATCACCGCCAAGTAGCGGGGGTGGATCGAGCTCTGCGGTGGGACGTTCCACCTGCTGGCTGACCCATGCGGCAGTCTCAGTCGTAGTAATGCCAATTGCCGCAAGAGCTCGCAATAGGTCGGCCAGTCGGAAGCGGTGGGCATCAGCAAGCAAGGGCTGGAGTTCTGACCAGGGCCGATTGGCAGGGCCATCCACTGCTGTTGCCGACACGATTGCCGTGACGGCTGAAACGAGCCAAGCGGCCAGTTTCCGTTCATGATTCGCCAGCCGCAAACGCCTACAAAGCCGGCTCATTACCGCGTCATCGTCGCGGCAGAGAATCGCCAACGCCAGCGGCAGATCGGGTTCATCTAGCGCATCAAGGATGATGCCAGCAGACGACCAAAACGACGCTGGCTTGCCGGCAAACTCATGGAACACCGGTTCGACTAGCCCTGTATCAACAAGCAATGAGATCGCCTCGCTGCGACCGGGGCGGGAGCACATTGTCCGCAGTTCAGCAGCAATTCGCTCGGGACTGACAGATTCAACGAGATGGGACATTGCTTCAATCGCCCGGCGGGTTTCCCGCTCAAGAGGAAAACCGAACCCAGCTGAGAAGCGTACCGCTCGAAGCATCCGCAAATGGTCTTCACCAAACCGCATGCTCGGAACACCGATCGCCCGAATGATGCCGTCGGCCAGATCCCTCTGGCCCCCGACATAATCGATCACTTCGTCCCCAAGGGGATCGAAGAACAGACCGTTAATCGTGAAGTCTCGGCGCAGGGCATCCTCACGAGCACTGCAAAAGGTCACACCGGCTGGGTGCCGGCCATCGGTATAGGGGGCATCCACGCGAAATGTTGCCACCTCAACCTGGCCAGCGGGCTTTGGCCCCAGTACGGTGATCACTCCAAAGGCCGCCCCGACAGCAAGCGTTCGACGATGACCGAAAATCTCACGAACAGCGTCCGGCCTCGCAGAGGTTGCGATGTCATAGTCGGACGGCGTGCGGCCCAGCAGCTCGTCGCGGACACAGCCACCCGCCCAGACCGCCTCGTGGCCCGCCCGCCGCAGACGGCCCACCACCTCGAAGGCGAATTCTCGGGCGGCGGCTGGGTCGATAGCACGAGGGGGCATAGCAGCGAAAACTTTCTCGACAGAAGCAGCGGTTCGCCAGTATTGTCAGACACAATCTCCAGCAAGCAACTGCTCCCGGCAACCACCGGCAATTCCCTTGAAAGCCCGCGGCATGAACCTCCCAGCCGAAATCGAACCTCGTGAGACGGCGACTTTACTGGCTGAATCGCCTGGCAGTCTCTTGCTCGACTGCCGGACTCCAGAGGAACACGCCACCGCCAAAATTGGAGGCGCTCGTCTGATCCCAATGCAGGAATTGCCAGAGCGGCTCAACGAGATCGAAGCTTGGCGGCTGCGGCGGATCGTCGTTCATTGCCATCATGGCATCCGTAGCCTTCGGGTCACCAACTGGTTGCGACAACAGGGGTTTGAACAGGCCCAGAGCATGCGGGGAGGCATCGCAGCCTGGAGCAACGACGTCGATCCGTCGGTGCCGACGTACTGACCGATCTCTTGATGAAATGCCCGAAAACCAGCCTGCCTCTTTTGCAGATTGCCGACAAAAAGGTATCTTATGGGAGTCAAATGAACTGTAAGTGGGGACGTCCACAGACATCTGCTTCCTACATCTACCAACCTTCTTCAACAACCTTTGGTGTCAGCGAGCCTTGATTGCCCGACGCCATCCACTCAAGGAGTTTCTCATGCCTAACGCCCCGACCAGTGATGCTTTTCGTCTGTCCCGTCGCAATGCTGTGAAAATCGCCGGGGTGGCAGGCGGAGCTGTCGCCGCGATGCGGGGCGTCCATGCACAATCGCCCTCGACTGAACTGATCCGCATTGGCCTGATTGGTTGTGGCGGCCGGGGCACGGGGGCACTAACACAGGCTCTCAGTGTGGAGGGTTCAAATGTAAAGGTGACAGCTGTTGCTGATGCCTTTGAGAAAAACATCGACCGGACGCTGCGGGCAATCGACAAGATGCAGGACAAGGTCGATCTGCCCAAGGAGCGACAGTTCTACGGACTCGATGCCTACAAGCAGGTTCTTGAGCACTGCGACCTCGTTATCCTGGCCACCCCTCCCGGCTTTCGGCCAAGTCATTTCGAGGCGGCTATTAATGCCGGCAAGCATGTCTTTATGGAGAAGCCAGTCTGCGTCGACAGTGCAGGTGCCCGGCTTGTTCTTGAGGTTGCCAAGAAAGCTGATGAGACCAACCGGAAGGTTGTGGTCGGTCTGCAACGGCACTATCAAAACACATACCGCGAGACGATCAAACGGGTACGTGACGGCATGGTCGGCGAAATCATCGGCGGCCAGGTCTACTGGAACGGCAGTGGCATCTGGTACCGGAAGCGGGAAGAAGGCATGAATGAGATGCAGTTCCAGGTCCACAACTGGTACCACTTCAACTGGCTCTGCGGAGATCACATCTGCGAGCAGCATGTCCACAATATTGATGTAGCCAATTGGTTCCTCGACATGACCCCTGAATCGGCATACGGTGTGGGTGGCAAGCAGAATCGGGTGCCTGGCCAGCCAAGCGAAATCTATGACCATCACGCCGTGAATTTCGCCTACCCCAACGGAGTACGGATCGCCAGCCAATGCCGACAGTTCCCCGGCGGGCAGAATCGAGTCAATGAGGAATTCCAGGGCACCAAGGGCTTTGTGAAGATTGGTGAGATCACTGACTACTCCGGCAAGGTGCTCTGGAAGTGGGAGGGTCCAAACCCAAACCCCTACCAGGTTGAGCATGATGAGTTGCAGGATGCCATCCGCAACGACAAGCCTCTGAACAATGCTTACTACGGAGCTACTTCGAGTTTTTCATCCGTCCTGGGGCGAACGGCGACCTACACCGGAAAGCCGCAATCATTCAATGATTTGCTGGCGGCTGACTTTAGCCTGATGCCAGCTGACCTCACCTGGGAGTCAACCCCGCCGGTCGTCCCGGATGCTGACGGCAACTACCCACTGCCGATGCCGGCCACCTACAAACTGCCGAAGAAAATGGCATAAGCTCGTTTTCTTCGGTCGATACACTGTAGCCGACATCGCACAATTCACGCTTAGTGGAAGTGCAGGTGGTGCAGCGTGTAACGAACGGCGCCGGAGCAATGAGGATTGGCTGAAAGTTCACAGGGTGGCTTAGGCCGAGCACCAGCAGCATGAAAATCGGGATCCCGAAAGAGACCAAGCACGACGAGTACCGCGTTGCCCTGCTCCCGGTTGGTGCGGAAGAACTCGTGCGGGCCGGCCACGAAGTGCTCGTACAAGCAACCGCCGGCAGCGGATCTGGCCTTCCGGATGAGGCCTATGCTGCCTGTGGTGCTCGGCTGGTCGATTCGGCTGCAGCGGTCTTTGGTGAAGCTGACCTGATCGTCAAGGTGAAAGAGCCTCAGCCTCCGGAGTTGGCACTCATCAGGTCGGGCCAGTTGGTCTTCACCTACTTTCACTTCGCTGCTGACCAATCACTGACTGAAGGCTTCCTGGCCACTGGAGCGACAGCTATTGCTTATGAGACCCTTCGGGATGAACGAGGGCGGCTGCCGCTGCTCACTCCGATGAGCGAGGTGGCTGGTCGGATGAGCATCCAAGAGGGGGCAAAGTATTTGGAAAAGCCCCAGATGGGCCGAGGCATTCTGCTCGGCGGCGTCCCGGGTGTCGCTCCGGCTGACGTCCTGGTGCTGGGGGCGGGCACGGTCGGATCCAACGCCGCCAAGGTAGCGGCTGGCTTCGGGGCGAACATTGGGCTACTTGACACCAACCTTGAGCGACTCCGGTATCTCGACGATGTGACGCCTCCAAACGTCGACTGCCTCTACTCGGACCGTCACACAATCCGTGAGTGGCTGGGGCGGGCTGATCTGGTTATTGGCAGCGTACTAATTCCCGGAGCGAGGGCACCCCATCTGGTTGAGCATGAAGACCTTGCGCTGATGAAGCAGGGGGCCGTAATCATCGATGTAGCCATCGACCAGGGAGGCTGTGTCGCGACCAGTCGGCCCACGTCACACGCCGAGCCGACGTTCGTAGTTGATGGCATCGTCCACTACTGCGTGACCAACATGCCAGGGGCCGTCGGCCGAACGAGCACCTATGCGCTTTGCAATGCCACCCTGCCATACGTCATCAAGCTTGCCGCCGGACTTGAGGCAGCCGCAATTGCCTGTCCTACCCTCCAATCAGCAGTGAACGTCTATCGTGGGAATCTCATTCAGCCCGCTGTTGCAGCTGCTTTTGATCTGCCCTGCAGCAGCAATCCTTTCGCTGCCGCCTGACGCCCGGTCCCATCGGGTCTGGGTGCCATGGCTTCATACGCTCTCTTTTCTTTCTAAGATTACGGTTCGCTCATGACTGATCTTCTCCCCCCCGTCCCGGCTGCCCTCCGCTGGCACGGCGGGACTGACGGCTACCTCGAGATTCTCGACCAGACACTGCTTCCCATCCGCACCGAGCAGATTCACTGCCGTGAGGTGCCGACGGTGGTCGAAGCGATCAGAATGCTACGGGTCCGTGGAGCACCGGCCATCGGCATTGCAGGGGGATATGGAATGGTACTGGCAGCTGCTGAAGCAAGCCGGCAGGCTCTGTCAACACACGAAGCGATTGCCCATATCCGCATGCGGGCCGAGGAATTGGCCACCGCTAGGCCAACGGCTGTCAATTTACAGTGGGCTGTTGATAGGCTGCTGAGCCTTGTTGACACGGCGAGTGATGCAACAGCCATCGACCTTTTGGCCACCAGCCTGCTGAATGAGGCCCGCCTGATTCACGAAGAAGACCGCGAACTCTGTGCGGCAATCGGACGGTTCGGGGTTGAAATTCTGCCTGAAGGCGACGTCCTCACGCACTGCAACACCGGCAGCTTGGCAACCGGGGGTGACGGCACGGCCCTTGGCGTCATCGTCACCGCCTGGCAGCAGGGACGACGCTTCCGGGT
>CAZKSP010000099.1:0-8788 GCA_964555385.1 uncultured Chitinophagaceae bacterium | reverse complement strand
AGACATGCAGAGGCAGTTGGGCACTCTTGCCGCAGGCGGCGAGGAGCAGCAAGAGGCAGATTGCCGTGCCGATAGCTCCGCCGACATAGCCCGACACATCCGCCAGTCGGGTCTGACCCAGGATGCCCGGGAGGATCGTGCCATCGGGTGAAAGGGTGTCGTGGAAGTCGAGGGTGCCATAGGTCAGCCAGAGCAGAAAAACGCCGATCGCCAGCCCAAAGTCCCCCACACGGTTGACGAGGAATGCCTTCTTTGCCGCCCGGGCCGCCTCCGGTTTCTGAAACCAGAAGCCGATGAGCAGGTAGCTGCAGGCCCCGACCGCCTCCCAGAAGACATAGACCAATAAGAAGTTGCTGGCAGCCACCAGCATTGACATTGAAAAGACGAACATCGCCACCAACGCGAAGAACCGCGGATAGCCCGGGTCGTCATGCATGTAGCCAATCGAATAGATCGCCACGAGCAGCCCGACACCCGTGATGATCATCAGCATGGTGGCAGTAAGCGGATCGAGTCGCAGGGCCACAGCGATTGAGAATGGACGGGCAGCGTGGGCATCGGCGCCAACCGCAGTGCCGGGAACCGCCGCTGGTGAATCAGCCGGTGGTGCATAGGCATCGCTGACAGTGGCCCACTGCCAGAGAGTGGTCACCATGTCGACGGGCCGGGGTTGCTCGCCCCCCCCACTGCTGCGGGCAGTGATGACCAGCAGCACAAAGGCGACGGCAGCGGCGGCGGCAATACCGGCAACTGCAGGCAAATGGGCCCGACTGCCAAGCCGACGGCCTGCCAGCACGGTGACGATCGCTGCGATCAGCGGTAGGAGCGGAACCAGGACGAGCAGAAACGAGGGAGACATATGGAAGTGACTCAGGAAAACGAAAGGCTCAGACGTGTTCCCGCTGGAGAGCGGCGTCAGCGTCAGGTTCGGGCAAGACACCAGCTGGCGTCAGCCGGGGGAAGACCGGCAGTGGGGCGTCGATGGCGGGAATCTCATGGTCGACAGCACGGGCAAGGCTCGCTTCTCGCAGCGACTGCCAGGCGGCCGAGTCGAGCCGGCCGGTCCGGGTGAAGGCCTGCAGCACAAAGACGAGGGCGACCGCCGCTTCGCAGGCGGCAACCGACAGCACGAAGACCACCAGCACCTGGCCACCGAAGTCACCGTGGTAACGACTCCAGGCGACAAGGCTCACCGAAATGCCCTGCAGCATCAGTTCAGCTGAAAGGAACATCACAATCAGGTTGCGGCGGGTGAGGATGCCAACCAATCCCAGGCTGAACAGAATCGCGCCAACCATCAGCCCGTTCTGGAGTAGCGGCAGGGGGGCGGCAGCTAACAGCGTGGTGGGCGTCACGGGCGTCCCCCTTCCTGAAGTGATGAGCGTTCGGCCTGATCGCCCTCGAGACCGTGCGAGACCACTGCGATCGCGCCGATCAGCGCCACCAGCAGCAGCACGCCGACAGCCTCGACTGCCACCAGATGCCGCCCAAAGAGTTCGCCGCCCAGCCGAGCAACCTGGTCAGCCGCCAACAGATCGACCGTCTCACCAACGGGGGCGGGGCTGGTCGTTTCACCCGCGAGGGCCGCCGCCTTTGACGGTGGGCGGCAGCAGGCCGGATCTTCCGCCGATAGACGTCCGATTGAAAGCGAGAGCAGTCCCAGCAGCACCGCCCCGGCAACCGCCGACAGCAGCGGCTCGTTGGTCACCCGGTCCGAAGCGGCCAGCCCCGAGGGCTGGGCGAGCATCAGGACGAAGAGGAACATCACCAGAATGGCCCCCGCGTAGACGACGATCGTGGCGACACCCAGGAACTGTGCCCCAAGCACAAGCAGCACCCCCGACACACCGGCCAGGCAGAGGGCAAACCAGATGGCGGCGTAAACCGGCGAACGGCAGGTGATGGTGGCGGCGGCACTAATGACGGCCACCAGCGAGACAATCAGAAAGACCGCCTCTTCGCCCAGGTTGCCCAGCCGCTGTCCCGTCACAATGAAGAGCCCTAGGGCGGCAACGCCAAGCAGAGTGCCGAGCCGCCGTGGCCAGCGGCCGTCGCGGCCAGCCTTGGGTAGCAGCAGCCAGAGACTGCCCGCCAGACTCGTCACGGCGATCGCCAGCAGGAGGCCGGTCGAGAGCCAGCCTGAGGTTGCTGGTTCAGCTTGGGCGAATAGGCTCACAGCGTCC
The DNA here is from genome assembly GCA_964555385.1 of uncultured Chitinophagaceae bacterium. Taxonomy (GTDB): domain Bacteria; phylum Planctomycetota; class Planctomycetia; order Pirellulales; family UBA1268; genus UBA1268. The sequence continues at coordinate 6,605 of CAZKSP010000099.1, read as the reverse complement.
CCCCCAGATCAGCCGACTTCATCGGCTCGGCATCCTTGGTCATGTCGTAGACGCTCAGTAGTTTCTCTTTGTCAAAGATCATCTCTTCACGGCTCTTCCCGGTCAGGTCGAGCAGGCTTGTCAGTTCGATGGCATCGACGGGGCAGGCCTCTTCACACATGCCGCAGAAGATGCACCGCAGTTCATCAATCTGAAAGCTCTCGGGATACTTCTCGCGGTCCTCCCAGGGGCTCTCGGTCGCCACGATGTCGATGCAGTGGGCCGGGCAGGCGGTGGCGCAGAGAAAGCAGGCTACGCATTTGACCCGTCCCTCTTCATCACGATTGAGCCGGTGGACGCCGCGGTAGATCAGCGGGTTACCGATGGCAGGCCGTTCTTCGGGAAAGTTGACCGTGTTCTTCTTGCTAACCAGATGCCGGCTGGTCGTGGTCAGCCCCTGTACAAACAGGGGCAGATAGAGCCGCTCGGCCAGGCCAAGGGGCTTCTCTTCCAGCCAGGTGATGCCGGGATCATTCGGTTTCATCTCAGGCCTCCACCAGTTCGGGGTGCTGCTGGTCTGCCGCGTTGGCGGTCGATTCGATGTCGTGCTCGCTGTCGAACGGTCCGGGCCGACGGATCGGACGGTTGTCCGTGCCTGACGGCGTCAACAGGCCGGCAGCCGCCCAGCCGCCGAAGAAAATCAGCCAGGGCAGTCCAATGGCGATGCCGCTCGTCAGGCCGGTGCCGAGGGTCGCCTCCAGCCGTGGACGGAACTCTTCAATGGTGGCCACCACAACCAGGTTCAGCAGTCCCAGCGGCAGCATCACTTTCCAGGCTAGATTCATCAGTTGGTCGAAGCGGAAGCGAGGCCAACTCCAGCGAACGACCATGAAGAACAGGATGACGGCAAAAATCTTGGCCGACAGAATGCCAAACCGCAGCCCCGCTCCCAGCCACGTCACCTCCTGGGAACTGCCGGTCACGCCCCAGAGGTGCCAGCCACCCAGGAACATGATCACGATCAAGAATGCGGCCGTGACCATGTGCAGAAATTCGGAGACCAGAAACAGCAGCAGCTTGATGCCGGCGTATTCGGTGTGGTAGCCACCGACCAGTTCCTGTTCGGCTTCCGGCAGGTCGAAGGGCAGCCGGGCCGCTTCGGCAAAGCTGGCAATCAAAAAGACAACGAATCCCAGTGGCTGGGCAAATGCAAACCAGAGGCCGGTTTCGGCCTGATGGTTCATGATCACATCAAGCTTGAGCGAGCCGGCCGCCAGCACGACGCCAAGCAGCCCGAGGCCGAGCGGAATCTCGTAGGCAACCAGCTGAGCACTGCTGCGAAGGCCACCCAGGAAGCCGTACTTGTTGTTGCTCGCCCAGCCACCCAGCAGCACGCCGTAGACGGCAATGCTGGACAGTGCAAAGACCCAGAGGACGCCCACGTCGAGGCCGGGAGCGACGAGAAATGGCACCGGGTCGGGGAGGCCTTCAATACCCAGTGGCGGCAGCACACTGCCAAATGGAATCGCGGCGAAGATGGCCAGCGACGCTGCCAGCAGGACGAGCGGGGCAGCGTTGTAGAGCACCTTGTCAACGTGACTGGGCGTGAAGTCTTCTTTGAGAATGATCTTCAGGCCGTCCGCAAGCGGCTGCCCCAGCCCAAACAGCCGGATCTTTGTCAGCGGAACGCCGACGCGATTAGGCCCCCGACGATCCTGTACCCAGGCGGCAATCCACCGCTCGACCAGCACGAGGTAGGCAGCAGCGGTCATCAGCCCACCGACCAGCAGGCCAATTTTGACCAGCGCTGCGAGCGTTTCGGGAGAAGGGAGAAGTCCGTTCATTGCGGATTGTGTGGGGGAGGAAGTGGGCGGTGGGCTCAGTTGGGTGCAAGCTGCTGCAGCCGAAGGTCGACACCGGTGACTGGCAGGTCTCCGGCGAGCGCGGCGAATACGGCAGCGTTTTCAGCGATTTGCCGACGAACACCGCTCGGATCATACAGTCCCTGACGGCCCAGCATGTTCCAGAACAGCCGGCCTTCCGGCCAGACTCCGGCGGGTGGCCGAATCGCCTGCTCGAAACTCTGGGCATGGTGGCCGCAGTTGACCCAAGTGCCAGACCGTTCGGCGAAACCGGCAGCTGGCAGCCGCCAGTGAGCCCGAGCCGACAGCGGTGAGCCGAAGAGGTCTTGGACGACCAGGCAGTCGAGACCATCGAAGGCTGCAGCGGTCTGCTCGTCACACCACGAACCGTCCGGAGTGGGATAGCCGGCGGTGACCCACGCAGCTTTGATCGTGTCGGTCTGGACCTGCTGGAGCAAGTCATTCCAGCCGGGCACCCTGCCATCGTCGCCGACCGCACCAAAGAGCCCCAGCACCGTCTCAACCCCAATTCGGTTGGGGACCTTTTCGCCGCGGATCGTGAAGCCGCCGGGGAAGGACTCATCGTCGCCGCTCGTTGGCACATGGCCCAGCGCAAGGAAGGCCTCGGGGTCGATCGACCGGGCGACTGCACAGAGCATCCAGGCTTCTTCAATGGTTAACTGCGGTGAGACGGCCACGGCCAGCCGGCCGGCGGCCTTGAGGTCATCCCGCAGTCGCGTGACAACGTTGGCCCACTCGACTGCGGTAAAGTCGTCAGCCTCTCGGCGGCTCGCCTCCACCAGTCGGGACGGCTCATGCAGGTGGTGCCAGCCATAGCGGCCCTCGTCGCAGATCCACCACTTGTTGACGTGGGGATTTTCGCGAGGTTTGAGCCGGTAGACGGTGTCCTGGTTGTGCTCGGTGACAATCGAACAGCCAGTTGAGCAACCACCGCAGACGTTGGCCGATTTCTTCAGGAACCAGACCCGTTGCTGATAGAGAAAGTCCTTGTCGCCGAGGGCCCCCACTGGGCAGAGGTCAACGACGTTGCCGGCCAGTTTGTTTTCCAGTGGGAAGCCGGGGAAGGTGTCGATCTCTTCCTTGGCCCCACGGGCCGAGACCATCAGTTCAGCCGTTCCGGAAACCTCGCGGGTGAACCGGACGCAGCGGGTACACATGATGCAGCGGTCGACAAACAGTGTGACGGTCGGGCCAACGTCACGCCGGCGGCTGGTGAAGGCGTGAATATCGGCCCGCCGCTCGCTTTGTCCGTGCTCGAAGTGATAGTCCTGCAGCAGGCACTCCCCCGCCTTGTCGCAGATTGGGCAGTCGATCGGATGATCGATCAACAGAGCCTCTTCCACCCGGGCCCGGCTATCCCGTACCAGATCGCTGTCAGTGACGATGACGGTGCCGTCCTTGACCGGCGTCTGGCAGCCGGGAACAAGCTTCGGAACCATCGAGATCTCGCCCGTCTCAGCGTTGCGGGTGCCGGCCTGAATCAGGCACATCCGGCAACTGGCCACCACCGAAAGGCCGGGGTGCCAGCAGTAGTGTGGAATCTCAACGCCGGCGCGGCGGGCGGCTTCGATGCAGTTGAGCCGTTCGTCGGCCCCGATCTCAATCTCTTGGCCGTCGACGATAACAGTGGGCATGGGCGGGCGGAAAGGCTGTGGGTTCAGTGGGCGGAAAGGATCGGCAGGGCGGGAACCGGGTCGGTCTCCATGTAGCCGGTCGGGTTGGACTGCTTGATATATTCCTCGAACTCGTCGCGGAACTTGGCGATGGCATTCTTGATCGGCCAGGCGGCACCGTCGGCCAGCCCGCAGATGGTCGAGCCGGGCATCATGCCCATCGTGCTGCCAATTTCGGCGAGCAGTTCAAGATCCTTCAGCCGGCCTTTGCCAGCCTGGATCCGCTCAAGCATTCGTAGTGACCAGCTGGTACCCTCGCGGCAGGGCGTGCACTGGCCGCAGGACTCGTGGGCGAAGAACCGGCATGAATTGTGCAAGAAGTCGACGATACTCACCGTCTCGTCAATGACAACCACCGCGGCAGTACCAAGTCCGAGGCAGCCAGCCTTGCCAGGCCCGGCAAAGTCGAGCGGCGTGTCGAGTTCGGCTTCGCTCAGCAGGCCCATTGAAATGCCGCCGGGAATCACCGCCTTGGCCCGGCGGCCCTTCCAGACGCCGCCACCAAACCCGTCGATCAGTTCGCGGGCGGTGATGCCCAACGGGGCCTCGTAGCAGCCGGGCTTTTCAACGTGACCCGACAGGCAATAGAGCTTGGGGCCGTAGCTGCCCGGGTCACGGGGGTTGTTCGGATCGGCGGGAACGCCAATGGAGCGGAACCAGTCGACTCCGCGACGGGCAATCTGGGCCACGCAGGCCATCGTCTCGATGTTGTTGACGACCGTCGGCTTGCGGAAGGCACCCTCAATCGCCGGGAAGGGGGGTTTGATCCGGGGCCAGGCCCGCTTGCCTTCCAGGCTTTCGATCAGACCGGTCTCTTCACCGCAGATATAGGCGGCGGCTCCGCGGTGCAAGTAGATGTCGAGTGAGAAGCCGCTGCCCTTGATGTTCTGGCCGAGGTAGCCAGCGGCATAGGCCTCGTCGATTGCCGCCTGAAGTGCCTTCCAGCTCTGCGGGTACTCATACCGTAAATAAATGTAGGCGGTACTAGCCCGAGTTGCGTAGGCCGAGATGATTGTGCCTTCCAGAATCTGATGGGGGTCATCCTCCATCAGAATGCGGTTGTTAAAGGTGCCCGGCTCACTCTCGTCTGCGTTGACACAAAGATAGATCGGCCCGGGATGGTCCTTTGGCAAGAACGTCCACTTCAGCCCGGTCATGAAACCGGCTCCACCGCGGCCGCGGAGGCCCGAACTCTTGACCATCTCAACCACTTCTGGCGGCTGCTTTTCAGCCAGCAGTTTTTCCAACGGAGCATAGCCGCCGCGGGAGCGGTAGCTCTCAAGCGAATGCCCCTGCTCGACACCGACCGCCTCAAGCAGCACCGGCTGGAAGGTCTGTAAGTCAGTCATGATGCTCCTCCGCGAACGGCGTTGAGGAATTGATCGGCCTTCTCAGGGGTAAGGTCTTTGTGCAGGTCGTCCCCGGCAAGCATGCAGGGGGCAAAGTCACAGGCACCGAGACACTCGGCCGGCTCAATTGTCAGGCTGCCGTCGGGTGTTGTCTCGCCTGGCTTAATGCCTGCCTTGGTGCAGAGGTGGTCGAGCACCTGTTCGCCACCACGGAGAGCACAGGAGATTGACCGGCAGACGAAGGCGCGGACCTTGCCATGCGGCTTTTCCTGATGAAAAAATTGATAGAAGGTGAGGGTGTCCTGCACCTCGGCGGGGGCAAGGTCGAGCAACTGGGCGATTTCGACCACGGCATCGAGAGGGACCTGCCGCAGTTCGTCATGCACGATGTGCAGTGCTGGCAGGGTGAGGGCCTGCTTGGTCGGGTACCGGGGCATCAGTGCCTCGATCCTGGCGACCATCTCGTCGGTAAGAACCTTTCGCTGTGCGATCATCGGTCGAGCTCCGCGGCAATGATGTTGAGGCTGCCCAGCACCGCCACAATGTCCGACAGGGTATGACCGCGGATCAGGTGTGGAAACATGGCGAAGTTCAGCACCGAGGGTGGTCGGCAGCGGGCCCGGTAGGCAGCATCCTCACCATCGCCGACGATGTAAAAGCCAAGCTCACCGTTAGGCGCTTCGATCGCCGCATAGCTCTCTTCGCACGGCACCTCAAAGCCACGGTTACTCATCGACAGTTCGAAGTGCGAGATTGTGCCCTCAATCGTCGAATAGACCTGCTTCTTCGTCGGTAGCGCCGTTCGCTGGTCGATGCCGACGTTAATCGGGCCTTCCGGCAGGTTTTCGAGGGCCTGCTCCACAATCTTCAGGCTCTCCCGCATCTCCTGCATCCGCACGAGGTAGCGGGCATAGCAGTCACCCGCGGAGGCACAGCAGACCTGGAAGTCGAGGTCGGCGTAGGCGAGGTAGGGCTCGTCGCGGCGGAGGTCGCGGGTGACGCCACTGGCCCTGGCCACCGGCCCGGTCGTTCCGCGGTTGATGGCTTCGGCCTTGGTCAGCACACCTACGCCCTTGGTGCGATCGACGAAGATCCGGTTGCGGTTGAGCAGCCGCTCCATGTCGCCGAGTGTCTTGGGAAATGTTTTGAGGAAGCTGCGAATCTTCTCGATCACCAGCGGGGTCATGTCCTGCGAGACCCCACCGACCCGGGTGTAGCTGTTGGTGAACCGGGCTCCGCAGAGGGTCTCAAAGATGTCGTAGATGACCTCTCGTTGATAGAAGGCATAGAGAAAAAAGGTGAAGGCGCCGGTGTCGAGGCCGACCGCACCATTACACAGCAGGTGATCGCTGATTCTGGCCAGTTCAGCAATGATCGTGCGGATGTAGGTGCAGCGGGGCGTTAGTTCAATACCGAGCAGTTTTTCGACCGCGTGATGCCAAGCCACATTGTTGGCCATTGGCGAGATGTAGTTCATCCGGTCGGTGACCGTCACATACTGATTGAACGTGAGGTGTTCACCGATCTTTTCAAAACCTGAGTGCAGATAGCCCATCTCGGGCATGGCATCGACGACCCGCTCGCCTTCGAGTTTCAGCACCAGCCGCAGGGTGGTGTGGGTGGCTGGATGCTGCGGCCCGAAGTTAAGCGTCCAGAGATAGTCCTCGCTGCGTCGCTCGGGCGAGGCGTCAAGTTCGGCGGGGGCGATCGACATGGCAGAG
>CAZKSP010000098.1:0-8859 GCA_964555385.1 uncultured Chitinophagaceae bacterium | reverse complement strand
CCGGTCTTCGTGCTCGCAATGGTGATGTTCGGCCTGTTGTTTGTCTCGGCATCGCTGCGAGCGATGCAGACCTATGTGGCTGAGTGCCTGCAGCGGCGGCTGTTTGCCCGGACGGCACTGAGCTTCGCTGACCGGCTCAGCCGGACCAGCATCGCCTCGTTTGATAATGCGAACCGGGCCGACATCGTCAATCGGTTCTTCGAAGTCTCAACGGGCCAGAAGTCGATCGCCACGCTGCTGGTCGAGGGGATCGGCATCATCATGATGACGATGGTCGGCCTGATTGTGCTTGGCTTTTACCATCCCTACCTGCTCACCTTTGCCTTGGTGCTGGCGGGGCTGGTGGTCTTCATGCTGGTCGGCCTCGGAATCGGTGGTGTGAAGTCGAGCATTGCCGAAAGCTATGCCAAGTTTGACATGGCTGCCTGGCTTGAGGAGATCGCCCGCTGCCCTCACACCTTTCGCAGCGGTGAGGGGGCGATGCTGGCGATCGACCGGGCTGACATCCTGGCTGATCGCTACATTTCGGCACGTAAACGTCACTTTTCAATCATCTGGCGGCAGACGCTCTTCGCCCTGATGCTTGAAGCAGTTGGCAGCACGGTGCTGCTGGGCCTGGGCGGCTGGCTTGTGATCAATCGGCAGCTGACGCTGGGCCAGTTGGTGGCGAGTGAACTGATTGTCACGCTGGTGCTGGCTGCGCTCTCAAAGATCGGCAAGTACGTCGAGATCTTCTATGACCTCCAGGCGACACTCGACAAACTCGGCATTCTCGACACGCTGCCGCCGGAGCCGATCTCGGGAGAGCGACTGGATGATGGCGGACCGCTGGCTGTGGTGGCTGAACTGCCAGGCTCTGACGGACGCCTGCGTCGGCTTGAGCTCTCCCCGGGTGAGCGGGTGGCGGTGGTCGGCGCTCGGGGCAAGACCGAACTGCTGGAAACCCTTGGCCTGCTACGGCTTCCCCAGGAAGGCCTGCTCGAGTACGACGGCATTGATGCCCAGTCACTCGACCTGGCTGCTACCCGTCAGCAGGTTGCCTACGTGGGTCGGGCCGAAGTCTTTGCTGGCACTCTTGAGGAAAATATTCGCCTCGGTCGTACCTGGCTCACGGCATCGCAGGTTCGCCGGGCCCTCGACCTGGTCGGCCTTTCTGACCGCGTTGCCCGGCTGCCCGATGGCATGCAGACGCTGCTCAACCCTGACGGTCAGCCCTTTTCCAATAATGAGATTGCCCGGCTGGCCGTGGCCCGAGCCATCGCCGGACAGCCCCGGTTGCTACTGATTGTCGGCATGCTCGACGCGTTGGCGGTCGAGGCCTGCCCCAACCTGCTCGATGCCATTTTTGACCCCGAGGCGAGCTGGACGCTGGTAGTGGTGACTGCCCGGAGTGACATCCGCCAGCGGTGTGACAGGGTGGTGGAATGGACGTAAGCCAGAAAAAACAGCCGGCCCGCCGGCCCGAACACAGTCCGCAGGATCGGGCATCGCTGGCGCATACCGTCACGCCCCGGCCAGTACGGTGGCTGGCTCGCTTTGTCTTCCTGATGTTCCTGTCCATCCCATTTGTACTGGCCTTTGTGCCTTGGCAGCAGACGGTGATCTGCCGGGGCACGATCGTCGCCTATTCCCCGGTTGAGCGAATGCAGGTGCTCACCGCCAGGGTTTCTGGACAGGTCGAGAAATGGCATGTCGTTGAGGGAAGCCGGGTAAAGATGAACGATCCGCTGGTCGATATCGAAGATAACGATCCGGCGCTTGCGGACCGGCTTGAGGCCCAGCGCCGGTTTCTGGCAGGCCGGCTTGAGGCGGCCCGACAGGAGTTGGCCGAGTTGCAGGCGGCGGCTGCGGCGCAAGAAGCGGCCCGGGCGGCGGCCGTCAAGGCAGCGGAGGCAAACCGAGATGCGGCGGCCAAGGCAATCGACGTGGCGGAGCAGGCGAAGGCCAACGCGACCTTTTCGCGAGACTTTGAGCTCAACCGCTACGAGATGTTCGACGACCTGTTCACCAACCCGCGTTTCGGAGGCCTGGAGAGCAAACTATCGCGGGATGAGGCCCGCATGCGGGCTGACCGGGCTGTCACCGACACCGAGCAGGCCGACGCCCAAGTCTCCCGCGCTCAAGCAGCCCTGCTCACCGCCGAGGCCAACATTGTCCAGGCTGATGCCGCTGGCCTCTCGGCAATCGCCGTCGCCCACAGTAATGCCCGACAGGCAGAACAGGATCTCTTCGGGATCGAACGGGACATTCAGGAAATTGACAACCGAATTGAACGGTTCAAGGCGCGGCGGGTGGTGGCTCCCTGTGACGGGGTCGTCTATCGCGTGGCCGCCAACGTGAGCCGAGGCGGGCAGTACGTCCGAGAAGGCGATGAACTGTGCACGATCGTGCCCGACACCAGCGACCGGGTGGCCGAACTGTTTCTCGACGGCGTCGATGCGCCTATTGTGCTCGCTTATCGCGACCGGGCCGGCGAGATGCCGCACGTGCGGCTACAGTTCGAAGGCTGGCCCGCGGTCCAGTTTTCCGGTTGGCCCGAAACGGCAATCGGCACGTTCGGTGGCCGGATCAGGCAGGTCGATGCTGCCAGCGGTATTGCCGGCCAATGCCGCATTCTCGTCGAGCCCGATGCCGTGATGCCGGGCGACGCCTGGCCCGATTCCGAGTTTTTGCGGCAGGGCAATCAGGTGATCGGCTGGGTGTTCCTCAACCGGGTCACGCTCGGCTTCGAGATCTGGCGACGGCTCAACGGCTTCCCGCCGGTGCTCGCGCCGACCCCGAAGTCGAAGCAAGCCAAGCCCAAGGCCCCCAAAATCAAGGTTGGGTGAGACTGGTGACACGGCTGGCCCTTGCCATCACTGCCTGCGCATTCGGACTGGCTTCGGCCAGCGAGGCTGATCCATTGCCGCTGCCGGCGGGTGACATCGTGATTCCGCCGGCGGCTCCCGCTGCGCCGCCGCTGGAGCCGGTGCGGCAGATGGTGCTGCCGGGTGACCTGCCCATCGACAATCGCGAAGAGCCGCTGACCCTTGGCGAGGTGCTCGAGAGCGTGCGGCGGCACTATCCGCTGCTGCGGGCAATCGAGCAGGAGCGGGGGGTGGCCGCTGGCCGGCTGACCTCGGCGATGGGAGCGTTTGACACCAACATCGACATGGCCGGTAATGCGTTAGCCCCCGGCACTTATGAAAGCTATCAGTCGAACTTTGGCCTTTCGCAGTTGTTGCAGCGGGGCGGCATGCAGGTCTTCGGCGGGTATCGCACCGGCCTGGGCAACTTTCCTACCTATTACCTCAATCAGCTGACGGCCGATGCCGGTGAGTTTCGCGGTGGCCTCACCATGCCGCTGGCCCGCGATCGGGCAATCGATTCGGCCCGCGGTGGCCGTGACAAGGCCCGCATTGAACGGCAACTGGCCGAGCCGACCATCGTCCGAAGCCGGCTCGACTACATGCTGGCCGCCACGCGGTCGTACTGGATCTGGCTCGGCAGCGGTGAGCGGGAGAAGGCGACTGAGCGGCTGGAGCAACTGGCGGTTCGGCGGGACAGTGAGATTGCCGCCAAAGTCGATCGCGGTGTGATGGCCAACGTTCAGCGAATCGACAACCAGAAGAACATCGCCCTCCGCCGCGGCCTGATTGTGCAGGCCGACCGGGCGGTACAGCAGTCAACGATCGACCTCTCGTTGTTCCTGCGTGACGATCGGGGCAAGCCGGTGCTGGCCGGCCCCCGGCGGATGACACCGCTGCCCGAGCCGGTCCAGCCGACCGTCACCTTCTTTGAAGAATCGCTCTCACGGGCGCTCACCTCGCGGCCAGAGTTTCGACAGCTGGCACTCAAGCGGCAGAAGCTGTTCGTCGAGCGGAAGCTGGCTGCCAACGACATGAAGCCGGGCATCGACGCTCAGATTCTTGGCAATCAAGACGCTGGTGCTGGCCAGAGTCCGCTCTCTGGTCCCTTTGGCCTGAACAGGCAGGTGCTGCAGGCCTCGCTGGTCTTCCAGATGCCGGCCCAGCGGCGAGATGCCCGTGGCCGGCTGCAGTCGGTCGACTCGCAGTTGGTGCAGATCGAACGGCAGCTTGACTACACCTACGACCAGATCCGGGCCGAGGTTCAAGATTCCTATTCCAAGTTGGAGCGAGCCTTTGAGTTTCATCGCCAGACGCTGCTGCAAGAGGAACTGGCGGCACTCGTGGCAGAGGCCGAACGCGAGCAGTTTCGGCTCGGCCGCAGCGACATTCTGCGGGTGACGCTTCGTGAGCAGGCCAAGTTCGACGCTGACCTGCTGGAGATTGCCGCCCGACAGGAATACTGGAAGGCTGATGCCGACATCAGGGCGGCTGACACCTCGCTTGATGCAGTCGATACCAGTGGCGATGTACTGCGGCTGCTGGCCCCGCCGATTGAGCAGCTGCAGTTGCCAGCGCCGGTGCCTGCTCCTGCTCCTGATTGATGCTAGATGCAGGAAGCCGTCGGTCGATCGCGATATGCTGTTGGTCCCGGCGGTTTTCTATCTGTCGGCAGAAGCACCAGACCTGCGGAGATACCGATGGCGGCACCAGTTACGTTCATTGGCACCGGCATCATGGGCGGGAGCATGGCCGGCCACCTGCTGGCAGCAGGCCATCCCCTGCATGTTCACAGCCGCACCCGGGCCAAGACGGAACCCCTACTTGCCCGCGGAGCGATTTGGCACGATACGCCAGCGTCAGCCGCAGCAGATGGCCAGGTGGTGGTTACCATGCTCGGCCTGCCGAGCGATGTTGAGCAGGTCTATTTCGGGACTGATGCTTCCCCGGGGATAATCGCGACGGCAGCCCCCGGCAGCCTGCTGATCGACATGACCACCTCGAGTCCGCAGTTGGCCGAAAGAATTGCGGCAGCAGCGGCAGCCCGGGGGTTGGCGGCGGTCGATGCACCGGTGTCAGGTGGTGATGTCGGAGCCCGCAATGCCCAACTGGTGATCATGGCGGGTGGCGATCAGCCGGCCTTTGAACGGGCCCGCCCGCTGCTTGAGCTGCTGGGCAAGTCGGTCACCCGGCTGGGGCCGGCTGGCAGCGGTCAGCGGTGCAAACTGGCCAATCAGGTCGCGGTGGCGGTCGGCATGGTGGCCTGGTGCGAGGCTCTGGCAGTCGCCCGAGCCGGTGGCCTTGACGCCGCTGCAGTGCAACAAGTCATCAGCGGCGGTGCCGCGGGCAGCTGGGGGCTGACGAACCTCGCCCCGAGAGCACTGGCTGGCGACTTCGCTCCCGGCTTTCTGGTGCGGCATCTTGTCAAGGACATTCACCTTGCCCGTCAAGAGGCCGAGGTCACGGGCTTGGAGTTGCCGGGCTTGGCAGTAGCCGAACGGCTTTATGGCCTTCTCGAGGCCACTGGCAATGGCGATGAGGGTACCCAGGCTCTGCTACGCCAGTACGGCTGGTGAGGAGGCAATCATGCAACAGGTGCATACTGCTCTGAAAGAACGTGGGCTATTGGAAAGAAAAACGTTGCGAGACGTTGGCCCACCTTCCGTGGATCGCCAACCGGCCGTGCTCATGCTGTTGTTCCTCCATGTGGGCTGGTTCGCTGTGGCGTCGGCTGCTCCACCCCGCTGTGAGGTGCTGCCACTTCCGGGAGGTCGCACGTCACTGCGGGTTCTCGGGGAGGAAGTCACCTGTTGGAACTACGGCGGAGATGCCCCCCGGCCGTTTCTCTTTCCGGTCAACGGTCCTGCCGGTGTCAGTCTTGTACGGATGGGACACCCTGGTGCTCCGAACCATGACCACCATCGGGGAGTCTGGTTTGCCCATCATGATGTTGAGGGACACGACTTCTGGGCCGATGGGACAGGTTGTCGAATCGTCCAGCGGCAATGGCTGGCCTATCAAGATGGCCCGGAAGCCGTTGCTGCCGTTCTGCTTGACTGGATCACTGCCGACGGGACACGGCTGCTGGAGCAGAGGGCTGTCTTCGCGGTCTCGCGTGACGAGGCGGGAAACAAGATCGAAGTCCAGACCGAACTGCGGCCGGCGGCAGACCGCGAAGAGACAACGCTTGGAAAGACAAACTTTGGGCTCATTGCCGTTCGGGTGGCGAAGTCGCTGTCATCCCACTTCGGCAGCGGCCAACTCACCGACAGCGAGGGCAGAAGCGGCGAGCCGGCAATCTTTGGAAAGCGAGCCCGCTGGATGGACTACAGTGGCGCTGTTTTTTCAGGAACATCTGCTCGGCGGCTCGAGCTGGAGGAGGGGATCAGCCTGTTTGATCACCCAGCCAATCCTGACCATCCCACCCACTGGCATGTTCGTAATGATGGCTGGATGGGAGCATCGCTTTGTATGGAAGAGGCCCGCACAGTCCATGGCGAAAGGCCGCTCAGGTTGCGGTACCTGCTCGACTGTCATCGTGGCCCGTACGACAGCGAGCAGGCCGCGAGAACATTCCGGCAGTTCTCAGAAAGCCCGCCTTGGGTGGTGTCCGCCTCCGGTCAACCGCACATCCGCTGGAGCGTTGCCCGGCAACCGGTGGCGGAATGAATACGTCAAAACTTTTTGAGAGGAGAAACGAAATGGATCGTCGGCGATTTCTGGAAACTTCAGCTGTAGCAGGGGCAGGGTTTGCGGCACTTGGTGAGTTGCGATCTGCGGTGGCCGAGTCACCAAACGAACAGCTGCAACTGATGGTCGTCGGCATGGGTGGCCGAGGGCGGTCATTGGCAACCGACTTCGATGCCCTGCCCGGCGTGCGGGTTACCCACGTCTTTGACGTCGATGAGTCAAGGCGGAAGCTCGCCGTCGAGACCATGAAGGCCAAGAACGGCCATGCCGTTACTGCTGGTATCGACTTCCGTGAACAACTCGGCGATGACTCAATCGATGCAGTGGTGATTGCCACTGGAAACTACTGGCACGCGCCAGCTGCGATTCTGGCAATGAAGCAGGGCAAGCACGTCTATCTCGAAAAGCCTTGCAGCCACAATCCTCACGAGGGTGAGCTGCTGGTAGCGGCGGCAGAGAAGTATGACCGGATCGCCCAGCACGGCACCCAGCGGCGGAGCGTCCCCGGCATTGTCGAGGGAATTGCCAAATTGCGAGAGGGTGTGATTGGTCGGGTCTACAACGCCCACTGCTACTACCGGAATGTTCGGGGATCGATCGGTAACGGCAAGCAGGGCGACCCACCGGCGGGGCTCGACTTTGATCTCTGGCAGGGACCGGCCCCACGGCGGCCTTACACCGACAATCTGCTGCATTACAACTGGCACTGGCGGTGGCACTGGGGAAATGGCGAACTGGGTAACAACGGTGTGCATCTGATCGATGTCGCCCGAATGGGCCTTGGGGTGGAAACACCGCAACAGGTCAGTTCACTTGGTGGCCGCTATCGCTACAACGACGATCAGGAGACGCCCGATACCCAGATTGCGGTTTTCACCTTTCCGGGTGGGAGCCAGATCACCTGGGAGGCGGTCAGCTGCAATCGGTTTCATCCTTCACCAACCCGCGACGAGGTGATTTTTTACGGCGAGGACGGTGCCGCCAGTTTCAGTGGCACCGGCTGCCGGATCGTTGATCTGAAGGGGAAGACGATTGCCGAGACTTCAGGGCGGGGCGGATGGCAGGATCACCTGGAAAACTTTGTTGCAGCGATCCGAGGTGAGGCAACCGTGGTCGCTCCGATGCCGGTCGCCCATCACTCGGCCTTGTTGTGCCATTTGGGCAACACGTCCTACCGGCTTGGCCGGACGCTCACCTGTGAGCCCAAGACAGGCCGAATCGTCAATGACACCGAGGCGATGGGATTCTGGCGGCGGGCCTATGAGCCAGGCTGGGAGCCGACTGTCTGAGTGCCGTGGAAGACGTTTCTGCCCCGCTTTTTCAGCGGCATAAGACACGACCTGCTGCCGATATAGAATGGAAGAGCGTTCAGTAATCCATTCTCGCAAGTTGTGGGCTTTACGTGAAAAAAAGGTTCTGTCCGAGGTGGACATCAGTCATCCTGCATGGACTCGCACCCCGGGACAGCTTTCTTGCTGATTTGAGATGGCCTTCCATCCGAGCTTGGGTGATGCGGCCCCTTGCGATGGTCGGCTTGTGTGCCGCATTGGCGGCAACGACAAACGCTGCCGATGCGGAGGGGCAGCGCGACGCCGAGGCATTCTTTGAAAACCGGGTTCGGCCACTTCTTGCCCGGCATTGCCAGGAATGTCATGGCGCGGACAAACAGGAATCCGGGCTGACGCTCACCTCGCGGGTCGCGGTGCTCAAGGGGGGCTTCGGCGGTCCCGCAGTTGTACCGGGCGACACCGATGAAAGCCTGCTGATCGAGGCGGTCCGCTATGACGGACTCGAAATGCCTCCAAAAGGCCAGCTCGCTGCCAGCGAGGTGGCAATTCTCGAGCAGTGGGTGCGGGATGGTGCTGTCTGGCCGGAGTCAGCGGCTACCGGGGTTGCCCTCGGAGATCAGGAGGCAATCTTTGCAGCTGCCGCAGATCACTGGGCCTTCCGGCCGGTCGTGAAGCCGCCTGTCCCGTCGGTGGAGCAACGGCATCTTGTCCGCAACGAAGTCGACGCCTTTCTTGTCGCCCGTCAGGAAGCAGCCGGGCTTGAGCCACTTGGGCTTGCCGATCCGCGAACACTCATCCGTCGGTTGAATGTTGATCTGACTGGACTGCCACCGACGGCAGCTGAGACAGCGGCATTTGTTTCTGCCTATCGGGCTGGTCCCTATGCCGAAGGTGATCCGCAGAAGATGACTCGGCAGCAGCGGGTCGCAACGGTGCGGCATCGGGACCGCGTTTATGCTGAGCTCGTCGAGCGACTGCTAGCCTCACCCCGCTACGGTGAGCGGTGGGCCCGGCACTGGCTTGATGTTGCCCGC
>CAZKSP010000097.1:0-8888 GCA_964555385.1 uncultured Chitinophagaceae bacterium | reverse complement strand
ACGAATCAGCTGCATGAATGTGACCCAGTGAGCGGTCACGTTCGGCCGCAGTTGGTCGCCGGGCAAGCGTCCGCATGTAGGCCTCCTCCACAATCTCCGCCGGGTCCGAATCAATCGCCGTAACCTCGGCCAACCAACCGTCTCGCCGGTCGATCATGCCGAGCATCTCGGCATCGTTTTGGAGAAAGACTGTCTGCAGCAGACTCGGCTCAGTCGAACGGTCACAATCGCAGTTACTTTCCCGAATGGACCGGCCGAACACCGTGAGGGCATAACTGCCCCCCTGCCGACTAACAACCGGGTCGGCGATGGCTCGCTTTGCATCGACTTGGCAAATCTTGTCCACCTCGGCCGTACCGGCGGTTGCCACGCGGATAGCGTCATACGCCACTTCCGCCGGCAAACGCCGTGGCACTGCTCGGGCAAAGTTTCTTTCATCAAGCCGGTTGGTCTCATTTGGCTCCCAACCACGTTGATAGGTATCGCTGTTGCAGATTTCCCGATGCAGCCACTTCAAGTCATAGCCGTGCTGGCGGAAACCAGCGGCTAAAAACTCAAGCAACGGAGCATTGCTGGGCGGGTTGGCGAGGCTCAAGTCATCTGGTGGCTCAACAATGCCGACGTTGAAATAGCATGACCAGATGCGATTGACGATCGCCGGAGCAAAGTACGGATTGGTCTCATCCCGCATCCAGGCCAACAAAATCTGCCTCGGGTCATCAACCTCGTCGAGCGCAATCTCGTCTCCGCCCAGCACGGTGGCCGTCCGCCCGGAGAGGAACTGCTGCAGCCGTGCTTTTTGCTTGGGAGTTGCGGCCTGCTCTTTGAACCGCGCAAGTTTTTCCGGATCGACCGGCTTCGGTGGTGGCATGACAACCGTCTCGCCAAAAGGAACTATCTGTCCCTGAGCGGCCAATTTGGCCAGACGCTGATCGAGTCGGTTCCCCTTGAGATCCGGGTCGATATCGAGAGCAGCCATCAACGATGAGCGAACAGAGCCGGTATCAGGAACCTGACGAGCCTGGACATACCGAACACGACTGAAGAAGTTCTCGAACCGATCGAAATCATCCTTTGTCCACTGATCAAAGGGGTGCTTGTGACACTGGGCACATTGAATTCGCACCCCAAGGAATGTGTAGGCGAAACCAAGCGCCCGCTCCTCGGTGGTCCGGAATGTTCGGCGGCTCCAGAAGTACGGCAGGTAAGGCTGATCCGCAAAGGAAGCATCTCCCCCCTTTGCCAGGTAGCCACTCATACGCTCACAGTAGTCGGCGTATGACTCATCCTCCAGACGGCTGCGGGCCAGCACAATTCGCTCGACAAGTTCGTCGTACGGGAGATTCTCTTCCAGGCGAGTTCTCATCCAGTCGTACCAGGCCGCTGATACAACGTTCTGCCGGTCCGGACCATTGTTCTGCTGATTACGGGCATTGTTACCGGTCCAATCGCAGAAGCGAGTCGCCCACCAAGCGGCATAGCCTGGCCGCTCGAGGAGTTCGTCAATTTTGCGGGCCCGCTTGTCACTGCGGTTGTCTGCCAGGAACTCTCTCGCTTCGGCTGCCGTTGGAAGCGTTCCGGTTAAATCGAGCGAAACACGCCGCAGGAACTCTCCGTCCGAGCAACGATCTGAGGGAATTTCGCCCAGGGTGGCCAGTTTGCCGAGGACCAGTTCATCAATCTTGGTTGTTGCAACGATCTCGGGGTAATCATCACCCACCCGCTCAGAAACCGGAAAGAGTACCGGCACCGGCACGACTCCGTTGTCATAGAAGGCGACGACATGACTGTCACCAGGCCCCCGTGCGGTAACCTCACCGTGAGCATCAATGGTCGCTACTTGATCGTCGTTGCTTTGAAAACGACACAGCGGCGTCACATCTTCCAGCGTGCCATCTGACCAGACTGCTACCGCCCGCAACTGCCAGGTCTGCCCCGGCTCACGAGCGACGAGTTCAGACGGCGTAACCTCAAGCCGGACAAAATCAGCCGTCTTGTCTGTCACGCCAACGGCTCCCTCTTCAATCCAGCGCCGCAACACAGCCAGCTGCCACGACTTCTGCTCGAGTCGCCGCCCACCCTCGTGTGGTTCCTCCTCAAGCGGCTTGCGGAGCATCAGACTTGCTCCAGCATCAGTCAGATCGACTCGGGGTTCGTCGCCGGCAACCAGGTTCTCGTGATCCGCATTGAAGTCGTAGCCAAACAGAGAGAGCCGGAAACCGCCCTGTCCCTGAAACGACCCATGACAGGCACGACCATTGCAGCCCAATCGTCCCAGGAGTGGGACAACATGCCGACGAAAGTCAGGAACCTCACCGCTCGCCTCAGCCGAATCTCTTCCGGCGTCTCCTCCATCGGTGAACCGTTGATCGATCGGCCTGACTGGCCCGGTTTCCGCAGCCGCAGAGAAGCGTTGCAGCGGGCCAGGCACACTGAGGGTCAGTCCAATGACAGACAGAACCACAGCCCGGCAAAATCGTGGAAAACCGTCACTCGTGTTCATACAGACCAGCTTTCGAATTCGAAGCACTTACGAACTGCTCACTTCAAAGGGTACCGAAATTTCGTCCCGAACATAGATTGAACGAACCAGCGGTATTTTGGTTGCGATCTGCCCCACTTACTTCTCCAGGATGACAGCTGAACGGCCAACCCCCTCCTCTAGTGGGTCCGTTCAATGGAACCGCCACTGTCGGACCCTTGAACCAGCCGAGAACCTAATTATTTGCATCTCTGTTGGTGATTGTTCAGCCGGTAGGTAGATCCTGAAGACTGCAGGAACCCCCTCAACTGGTAGGTCGAGTTGTACCGTCTGCCAGTCGTCGCCTGGCTCAATGCGGTACTCAACCGATTGCCCTGCTGTCGGAAAGTCTGACTGTCCGGTGAGTTTCCACTGAATGCGTCCCTGTCCACCTGTGCGGCTGCGAATCGTGAGCATGACCTTCAGTGGCCCGGGCATTTTGACTGCCGCCGTGCCAAGAAACGGCTGCCGGCCCGTCGCTGTGAACGTCGCTGAATCAGCAGTAACTTCTGCCGTACAGGACCGTAAGACCAGCCCATCGAGTGGTCCCGGAGGTTGGTAAGCAGGATTCGGCCGTGGCGCGACGGCAACAATCTCGTTGATGAACTGATCGATCAGGCCGTCAAGGTGCGCCATTTTCTCCGGCATGCGGGCCGCAAGGTTGTGCGTCTCACCGATATCGGTAGCGAGGTCGTACAACTCGCGAACCTCGGGATAGTCAGGATGCGGCTGAAACCTTCGGATCAGCTTCCAGTTACCCTCCCGCACCGAAACAGCGGGGATTAGATGGGGAAACCAGGTGAAGTAGGCCCGCCGGCTCATACCGCCGACACGGGTGAGCACCGGCACCAGCGACTCACCGTCAATCATGTGTTTAGCCAACGGCTCTACGCCGACGCATTCAAGGACGGTGGGATAAAGATCGATCGGTCCGACGACGGCGTCACTGATACTGCCGGACTTGGTTTTCCCCGGCCAGCGGATCATCAACGGCACCCGCTGACCACCTTCATAAATCCTTGCCTTGCCCTCACGAAGCGGTGCGTTGTTGGTCGGCGGCTGATCACCCGCCCACTTCCTCCAGTCGGCCAACATCGGACTGCCGGCCCGCTGGGCTCGGTCCGTCTTCTCCGCACCTGGAACATTGCTATGCACATTGCCGCCGTTGTCGGAATAAAAGATCACAAGCGTGTTGTCAGCCAGTCCCAGTCGATCGAGCGTGTCGAGCACCCGCCCTAAGCTCTCATCAACACTGGCAAGCATCGAGGCCATGATTGGGTTGCCTTGCCTCCCAGAGGGATCAGCTTTCGCCGAAAATTTCTGAGTGATCGCTTCCTTGTGTCCCCAAGGGCCATGAACACCGTAGTGCCAGATGTTGGCAAAAAACGGCTGGTCATGATTTTTTTCGATGAACGCCACGGCTTCATCAGTGAGACGGTCAGTGATGTACTCACCGTCTGCCCCGTCGGTAATTGTGCCGACAACATATTTCTTCCCCTTGGCCTCAGCCCGAGTCGTCCCCGGCGGCAGTACGCCATAGGGCGAGAAATAGGCTCCTGGCGGTCCGGCGCTTGGCTCACAGTGCCAGGCAACATCAAACCCTTGTTGTTCCGGCCAGTGCGGTGGCGTTACCCCAAGATGCCATTTGCCGAAATGTCCGGTGCGATACCCTTGATCCCGCAGGGCCTCAGCCAACGTGTACTGCTCAGGGGGTAGATAGTTGCGGCTGATCGGCATCAGGAGCGGTTGATTGGGTGGCGCCGTCTCTGGAAGGAACGCGAAGTCCTGCGGCTGCGGGGCGAGGTGCCCCGTGGCGCTGGTTACCCCGTGGCGGGCTGAGTATTGCCCCGTGAGAATCGAGGCTCGCGTCGGTGAGCAAAGGGGCACGGCATAGGCATCGGTGAACCGTAGCGCCGTCGCCGCGAACCGCTCCATTTGAGGTGTCTCGTAGTAGGTCGACCCATAGGCCGAACTGTCGCGCCAGCCCATGTCATCAACCAGAAAGAGCACAACATTCGGCGGTCGATCACTTGCTGATGCTCCTGACGGTTCACCCACAATCAGAAACAACCCAGTCCCGAGTACAGTGAGCATTCGCCCCCACAAGCAACCATGACGCTGACCCTGAAACACAAAGCCCCCTTTCAACAAAGAGCTGGCAAACGGCTGAAACCCTCTGGCAGATGTTACGCCAGAATGTCCTTCACAACATTCCCATAGACGTCTGTCAGCCGGAAGTCACGGCCAGCGTGCCGGTAGGTAAGCCGCTCATGGTCAAACCCCAGCAAGTGCAGCATGGTCGCGTGCAAATCGTGCACCGCAACGGGGTTCTCAACGACCTTCAGGCCGACCTCATCAGTCACCCCATGGACATACCCACCTTTCACACCACCGCCGGCCATCCAGACCGTAAAACCGTCGTGATGGTGGTCCCTGCCTGGCTTGGGGCCAACTGGTAACTGCACCGTCGATGTCCGCCCCATCTCGCCGCCCCAGATGACCAGCGTGTCCTTGAGCATGTCGCGATCCTTGAGATCGTCGAGGAGGGCTGCAACCGGGGCATCACTCTCACGGGCCAGCCTTGGCAACGCATCTTTGATGTTGGCATGGCTATCCCAGGGCTGACCGGCTCCGTGATAGACCTGGATATAGCGGACTCCTCGCTCGGCAAGCCGGCGGGCAATCAGCAACTGCCGGCCCTGCACGTGGTCGCCGTACCGCTCTCGGACGGCCTGGGGCTCGCGGCTGATATCGAAGGCCTCACCCGCTTCCTGCTGCATCCGGAACGCCAGCTCAAGTGATTCGATCCGAGCCTCAAGTTGGGCATCATCAGGCCGGCGGCGGGCGTGCATCGCATTGATCCGCTGAATAAAGTCGAGTTGCCGACGCTGTTGGCCAGGCAGCAGGGCATCGTTTCGGATATTGGCGACCAGTTCATCAGCCGAACGGTGCTGAGAGTCAATGTAGGTGCCCTGATACACCCCGGGCAAAAAGGCATTTCGCCAGTTACTGCCCTGAGCGGTCGGCAGACCAGCCGGACACATCACGATGAAGCCGGGCAGACTCTGGTTTTCAGTGCCGAGTCCGTAAAGGGTCCAGGCTCCAGCGCAGGGTAGCGTCCGGCTGATATCCCCACAGTTCATCATCATGAAGCCGGGCTCATGGTTGGGTATCGGCGTCTGCATTGAGCGAATCACGCACAGGTCATCAGCATGCCTGGCAATCTGTGGAAAGAGTTCACTGATTTCCATTCCCGACTCACCATGCCGGGCAAAGCGAAACGTCGACGGCATGCCCACTCCACCAAGCCGCCGATCCTTTTTTAAGTCGGCTCGAAGTTGCTTGCCTTCAAATCGGGCAAGTGCCGGCTTGGGATCAAAGGTGTCGATCTGGGATGGCCCTCCATTCATGAACAGGTGGATCACCCGGACTGCTCGCGGAGGAAAATGTGGCGGCTTCGGCTGCATTGTCCCCGCCGCCAACACCTGCTCACTGCCTGCAGCGACATTGCGGTCAGCAAGCAGGCCTGAAAGGGCCACACTGCCAAATCCCATCCCGCACCGACCGAGCATCGCGCGGCGGGGAAGTGGTTGAGGATTCTGTTGGGGAGAGAACTCCATCGGCATGCTCCAATCGGGCCGTGGCGTGTCAGTCAAGAAACCAGAATTCGTTGGTCAGCAGCAACGCCTGGGCAACCTGTTCCCAGGGCGATAGCGGCGGCGGCGGCGGCGGACCAAAATCACGGGCAGCAGCCCACTGCTGGCCTGCTATGGTCGCCTCTGGCTGAGCCGTCTCATTTTTTGCAACGCTGATCGTCGGCGACCAGCCGAAGGAGTCACTCGAAGAGTTCCCGGCTGATCCGACCACAAAGTCGATCGCATCGCCGCGGTGAACCACAAGACTGTCGATGGTGGTTGGCTGTTTGTCGTTGAACACCTTCCACGACCCAACCCGCTTGCTCGTCGCAGCACCTGCCGCAGGACGGTGGACGTGCAGAATCTGCCCCTCGACACCGTCGCCCCGGTCCCGGAGGTGAGCCAGTTCACCCCGAATCTGGATGCTTGCGTCACGCGGAGCGACCCACCTGCGGATGATCGCCATGCTGCCTCTTCCCGGATGACCACCGGTCGCGGTTAGCCGTAGATGAAAGAGCTGCGGATCGGGAAAGACGGCAGACCCCTGATAATTCTGTCCATCGAAATACGGCAATGGTCTGAACCGGGCAACGGTGCCAAGTGTCGCCTCGGGATCACCGTAGCCATACTGCCAGACACTCCCAATCGTGTCGGCAACCTTCGGGAGACTGCGAACATAAGCGACGGTTGTCTTCACTTCGGCTGGCAGAGCTGGTCGTCCATAGACAGCGTGATAGATCGCCTCGGCCACGGCGACATCCTCCCCCTCAGTGGCTTCCACAAGACCACGGGCGGCGATTGCCCGGGCCTGCTCAAGGACGAACGGGTGATTCATCCCGAAGAGTGCCTGCTGCGGCACCGTGGTGGTGGGCCGTTCGGCCGCTGTCACATCGGGTGAGGCAAAGTCAAAGGTCGTGTACATCGGATCGAGATTGAGCCGATCGATGAAGCCATAAATGGTGCGTCGGTTCGAATAGGGCTCGGCGGAGAGATCGACTGGACGGCCGCCAATTGCATCATCAAGCCGTCCAGCTGCCAGGAGCATCGCATCTCGCATCGATTCAAAATCGAGTCGACGACGATTGGCGCGGCAGAGGAGCCGATTGTCGGGGTCGGCCTCAGCAAGTGTTGCAACCAACTCTGCGTCGGCCGGACCGGGCGAGGCCAGCCGGTAGGCTCGCGAATTGACAACCAGCCGATGGAGCTCTTTCACCGACCAGCCCCGCTCCATGAACGTTGCGGCAAGCCAGTCGAGCAGTTCTGGATGGCTTGGCGGCTCGGACCTCAGCCCGAAGTCACTCGGAGTCGCGACAAGGCCCCGACCAAAGTGATGGGTCCAGACCCGATTGACGAACACCCGGGCAGTCAAGGGATTCCGCGAGTCGGCAATCGCCTCGGCCAATTCCCGTCGGCCACTGCCATCGACGAACGCCTCGTCTTCGCCACCGCCAAGCACTGTCAGGAAGTGCCGGCTGACCCGCGGTCCTCTCCGCTGTCGCTCGCCCCGCAGGAAAACAAATGGCTCAACCGGCTTGGCGCGATCAACCAGCACAAACGACCGTGGCGGCGCTCCCGGATGAGTCGCATCGACCTGCTTGATTGCGTTTTCAAGATCAGCCAACTTGCGGCGGCCCTTCCCTTGCAACCGTGAGGCCGACATGCAGGCTTCGGTTTCAAGCCGCAGTGGTGAACCAGCAAGAAAGACCGCCTGACGAATCTTTTCCCAGTGATCATCAGCTAGCCGTTTCGCTGTTGGCTGCCGCTCCCGCAACTCCTGCCACTTCGACTCAGCCGCCGCCAGCACACCCGCAAAAGCAATCAACACCTCGCGGTGCGTCTGCGGCTTGGCATTGGCGACTGCCGCGGCAACCAGTGGGTTGACCGGCTGATCCGACTCACTAGCAGCCGCTGCTGCAATAAGTTCAGCAGCCACCGCAGGAACATCGGCCTCCCTGACCGAAAGCAACCGAATTAGCGGCCCCCAGACCTGGTCAGCCTGCCAGGTTTTGTCGCGACGGATTCTATCCAGGTTCTGTGCAAGCGGTGTCATTGCCGTCTCCATCAACTTACGGCTGCTGAGCAGCTTTCTGATGGAAGCAGTCTTGGCAATGTTCATCTCATAGTAGCCAAGGAAATAGTCACCGATTCGGGAACGCAGATCTGCCTCGGCCTGATCGCGAAGCTCCTCGCCATAACCTTGCTTTTCAGCAAGCTTTTCCTGACGGGCCTGTTCGTAGGCAGCCCGGAGTTTCTCCGGTGGCTCCCGACCAGCAATCAGTGGCAATTCATCGGGCTCCTCGCAGCTGGCGAAGACTCCATAGAGACCGTAATAGTCAGCAGTCGGAATAGGGTCGTATTTGTGGTCGTGGCAACGGGCGCACGAGATCGTCAGCCCCAGAAAGCCACGCCCGACCACATCGATGCGGTCGGCAATCTGCTCGTCAGTCTTATTGATGAACCGAGGGCCAACCGTCAGTAAACCCAGCGCTGCGAGGTCGGCAGCTTGTGGATCATCACGGTAGGCATCGGCAGCCAGTTGCAGCCGCACAAACTCGTCGTAGGGAAGGTCACGGTTGAAGGCAGCAATCACCCAGTCCCGATAAGTCCAGGCAAAGGGGTAGCTGCGATCCTGCCCAGCAGCCAGAAAGTCTTGGGTATCGGCATAGCGGGCAACATCAAGCCAGTGCCGGGCCCACCGCTCACCGTAGCGGGGTGAGGCGAGCAGTCGCTCG
>CAZKSP010000096.1:0-8973 GCA_964555385.1 uncultured Chitinophagaceae bacterium | reverse complement strand
ATGCGGCAAGAGTGCCCAACTGCCCCTACATGTCTGGCTGCCCGATGCAATGGAAGGCCCGACTCCCGCCAGCGCCCTGATCCATGCCGCCACGATGGTAACCGCCGGCATCTACCTGATCGCCCGCTCGGCACCTCTCTACATGGCCTGCCCTGGAGCGCTCGTCACGGTTTCGATTGTTGGCACTACGACGGCCTTGGTGGCAGCCCTGATCGGTACGGTCCAGAACGATCTCAAACGGGTGCTGGCCTACTCGACTATCAGCCAACTCGGCTACATGTTTGCCAGCCTCGGGACCGGCACGCTGCTTGGCTTCACCGCAGCGATCTTCCACCTGCTGACGCACGCCTTCTTCAAGGCCCTCCTTTTTCTCGGGGCTGGTTCGGTGATGCACTCAATGGGCGGCGTGATCGACATGCGGCGGTTTGGTGGTCTGCGAAAGCTCATGCCAATCACCGCGACAACCTTTCTGATTGGTAGCCTCGCACTTGCCGGCGTCGCGCCATTTGCCGGCTTCTTCAGCAAGGATGAAATCCTTGCCTCGCTTCACCAAAAAGGCTGGCCTTCGGCCCATGGTGAGCACGGGGAGCATCATGCCTCCATCCCAACGCTTCCCGAAACGGCGACTGCCGGCCCAACGCTGCACGATGTTGGCTATCGCGGCGTGGCTGACCATGGCGAACACACACTCCACACAGCCGAACCGGTCGGGCTCGACGCTCTCGACAGCCCCGGTGTCTGGCAAACTCTTTTCTGGATGGCACTGGTCACAGCGGGCCTGACCGCCTTCTACACCTTCCGGGCCGTCTTCATGACCTTCACTGGTCCGCTGCGAGTGCCTGACGAAGCGGGACACCATGCCCATGAGTCACCGCAGGTGATGACCCTGCCGCTGATCATCCTGGCGGTTCCAGCCGCGCTTGCCGGGTTCGTTCTCTTCACCACCGAGGGGCTGTCGAGCTTTTTAGCGGCCACCCCGTCCTTTACTGCCCCGGCTGTTGCCGCCACTGCTACTCCGGCTGTCTTCCACTGGGATCTCGCCTTACAAGGCACGCTCGCTGCGGCATTGGGCATTGTGATCGCCGCAGTCGGCCACCTTGGTCGCCGCAGCGACGGCCCGCAGTTGGAGCGGTGGCTGGGGCCGGTTCGCCCCTTCCTGGAAAACCGGATGTTCATCGATCAGCTTTACACTGCAACAGTCATCAAACCGGTTGAAGCGGTTGCCTATCTGGCGGCGATGTTTGACCGCTCAATCATCGACCGGTTGGTCCAGGGTGTGGCCCGCCTGCCGGTCTCAGTTGGCAATCTCGTGCGGCGGCTTCAGTCGGGCCTGGTGCAGCGGTACGCCCTTGCTGGCGTGGTCGGCGTGCTGGCGATCATTGTCCTACTGGCCTGGCGACTCTGAAAACGGCCGTCAGTTTCCCCCTCCTTTCTCAGTCTTCTTTCATCATGAACCTGCTCGCCCCGTCAACCCATCTGCTGCTGGTAATTCTGCTGCCTCTGGTAGGAGCCGGCATCATCTGGCTGTTGGGCAGCCGTGGACTGCAGACGGTGCGGCAAAGCGCAGCCATCACGGCGGTGCTCACCCTCGCTGCCGCTGGCTGGCTGGTGCTGCGGTACCTCTCCAGCACTGAGGCAGCAACCGGTCAGCCCTTTGCGTTGACTTCAGTACCCTGGCTGACCGGTGGCGTCTTCGATATCCGGCTGTCGGTCGGCCTCGACGGCCTGTCCCTTTGGCTGTTTGGGCTTTCGGCCCTGCTTTCGTTGACCGCCATCATGGTCAGCTGGGATGCGATTAAGGAGGGTGCGGTCGGCTTCTACATGCTGCTGCTCTTGCTCGAAGCAGCGATGCTGGGAGTCTTTGCGGCCCGCGACATCATTCTGTTCTATGTCTTCTTTGAATTCACACTGATTCCGCTGTTTTTTTTGATCGGCATCTGGGGCCACGATGAACGTCGCCGGGCTGCTGTGACGTTCTTTATCTACACCCTTGCAGGCAGCGTGCTCGCCTTCCTCGGGCTGGTGACCATCGTGCTGTGGAACGCCTCGCATACCGGCAGCATCACCTTCGACATCGATCTACTGACAGCGGGGCTCACCCAGCATCCGTTGCCGATGGATGCCGAGGGGGGCTATCTGCAGTGGCTGGTCTTCCTGGCTCTGCTGGTTGGCTTTGCGGTGAAGGTGCCGATTTTCCCGCTGCACACCTGGCTACCGCTGGCCCACGTTGAGGCCCCCACCGGCGGCAGCGTTGACCTAGCCGGCGTGCTGTTGAAGATCGGCATTTATGGCTTTCTCAGGTTCTCACTCCCGATGCTGCCAGAGGCGACCGCGATGGCTGCCCCCTGGCTGTTTGCCCTCGGTGCCTTCGGGATCGTCTATGGCGCGTTGGTGGCGCTTGTCCAGCAGGATCTCAAGCGGTTGATTGCCTATTCGTCGGTGAGCCACATGGGCTATGTCGTGATGGGGCTATTCGCGCTTGAGCCGGTAGCGATTGAGGGGGCCAACCTCCAACTGATCAATCACGGTCTCTCATCTGCCGGGCTGTTCGCCCTGGTGGGCATGCTCTACGAACGATTCCACACCCGGTCGATTGCCAGTCTGGGTGGCGTGGCAGCCAAGGCCCCTTGGCTGACTGTGTTGTTCATGCTGTTCACCTTTTCGAGTATTGGCCTGCCGGGGCTCAATGGCTTTGTCGGTGAGTTCATGATTCTGGCTGGATCCTTTCAGCGGGCCTGGACTGGTGTCGCCGTTGGACTCGAACAGAGCTATCTGGTTCTGGCCCTGATGGGCGTGGTCGGCGTGGTACTCGGAGCCTGGTACATGCTCTGGGCAGTGGAACGCGTCTTCTTCGGAACCTCTCGGCTGCCCCCCTCGCATCAGCCAGATGACGAGGCCACAGAGTCGCTCGACCTTCGCTGGCACGAAATTGCCGCGCTCGCTCCGCTGGCAGTTTTCGTCCTCTGGATCGGCCTGACTCCCGCAAGCTTCCTTGGCCCACCGTCAGCGACCGTGCGAAAACTGAGCCTTGCTTCCAGCGAGGCCTTCAACAGTCAGATGCAGTCCGGCGGCGGCTCCCAGGCTGGCCAGGACCATGAACTCATCACCCACACTCCGGCGTACCAGTCAGAATCTAATCACGATCTGGCTACCATCGCCTCACCTCCTTCCGCTGCTCACTGATGACAACCTCGTTTGAAACCCTGCTGCTGCTCACCCCAGAGGTGGTGCTCTTCATTGCTGCCCTGGTGGCCTACCTTGCCGCGGCCTTCGGTGGGCTGCGGTCAGGCTGGCTGGTAGCGGTGATCGGGCTCGGGATCGCTTTGCTGCTCGCTGGCGGCCAGCCCACCGATGGTGCGGTCATCGCCTCAGGTCCGGTCACACTCGATGGATTTTCTGCCTACATCCGTCTACTAACGTATGGAGCAGGCCTGCTGTTGGCGTTGGTTCAGGCGGGTGACCATTGGCGGGCAGCGGTGCAGCGCGACGGGGGTGGCCGCCGACATGGTACTGGCGAAGAAGCTGGTACCTTCCTGATTCTGCTGGCGGGATTGGCAATCGTCGGCCTGGCCAATGATCTCGTGCTGCTGTTTGTGGGGCTCGAGTTGGTGTCGATCCCAACCTACATTCTGCTGGCCCTCAAACGAACAGATGCCGCTGGCCAAGAGGCAAGCCTGAAATATTTCTTTCTTTCGCTCGTCGCTTCCGCGCTTTTCCTCTATTCAATTGTCTGCCTCTATGGGCTGGGGGGATCGACCTCTCTGCCAGCGATCGGCAGCCAACTACGATCGCTCGGCAAAGGCCCGCAGGTGGCAGCAGATGCGGTGATGGTCGGCACGATCACCGCCAGCATGGCGGCCGTACTGCTGCCGGTGACCCTCGGCATGGCACTAGCCGGCGCCGC
Source organism: uncultured Chitinophagaceae bacterium (assembly GCA_964555385.1). GTDB lineage: Bacteria > Planctomycetota > Planctomycetia > Pirellulales > UBA1268 > UBA1268. The sequence continues at coordinate 5,069 of CAZKSP010000096.1, read as the reverse complement.
CTTCCGGCTGGCGTCCGTACCGATGCATTTTTACGCCCCTGATGTCTACGAAGGCACCAGCCCCAGCAATGCGGCGGTGCTCTCGACTCTGCCGAAGGTGGCCGGCGTCGTGGTGCTGGCTCGGATCCTGTCGCTGGCCATGCCACCGCTGGGCAGTGCCCTGCCAGCTGGGCCGGTGGCCGCCACACTCTTATCCCATGCCTGGCCGATGCTTGCGGTTGTCGCAGCGATCACGATGACAGTCGGTAACTGCATGGCACTGCTGCAGACCAACCTGCGGCGACTGCTGGCCTGCTCGTCGATCGCCCATGCCGGCTATCTGCTCGTCGGCCTGGCGGCGGCCGCTGCCGTCAGCACGACCGGACCGCTTGGGGGCAAACCACTGGCAGCAGACTCCCTCAGCCTCGACGGGATGGCAGCCACGCTTTTCTATCTGGCCACCTACCTCGCAGCCACGGTGGGAGTCTTTGGTGGCCTGACCTACCTTGGCCACCGCTGGCCCGAATGGTCAGCCACCAGCCAGGAACGGCCGAAGCTGGAAGAGATTGAAACAGTCGATGATCTCAACGGCCTGTCAGGAACCAACCCTGTGGCTGCCTTCTGTCTGGCAGTCTTCCTGTTGAGTCTGGCTGGCATCCCCCCCTTTCCAGGCTTCTGGGGCAAGCTCTCACTGGTCACGGCTGCACTCGGTGTCGACAGCGGCATGGCCGCTTTCGGTGATCGGCAGCAGTGGTTTTTGGGGCTGACAATCGTGCTGGTGCTCAATGCCGCCATTGCCGCCGCCTATTACCTGCGGCTGATCACAGCGATGTACTTTAAGACCACCCAGAAGGGCGTGCAGGCCGACGGCGGCCTGTCGGCCGGCCTGGCGATGCTTACCTGCCTGCTCGTGATCATGACACTGTCACTGCGGCCACGGGGACTATTCATGACAGCCAGCCGTGCTGGCGGCACCTTGTCCGGATCAATTGAGACCGAACTGACCGCCACCCAACCAGCCGATCAGCTACTGGTGACGGCAGAAATGGAGCAGATGCCATGAGCAGTGCCCCTACGACCGATGCGGTCCGCAGCATTTTGGCAGACATAGCCGACCCAGAATCCGGCCGTCCACTGACCGATCTGGGACAAGTCGGTGCGATCACCGCAACTGCTGACTGCATCGCAGTGGAAGTTGGCTTGACGAGCCATTCGGCCATCCTCTGGAAACAGACCCGGGGGCGGATTGAAGAACGGCTACGGACGGCTTTCCCGGCCGTGCCTGCTGTGACGGTAACCGTCACGCCCCACGAACGGGCCCCGACGAAGCTCGGCCAGATCGGGCTTGAAGCCAAAAGTGTGATCGCTGTCGGCTCTGGGAAAGGGGGCGTCGGGAAGAGCACTATCGCTGTCTCGATTGCTATCGGGCTGGCTCGGGCTGGCAGTCGGGTGGGCATTCTCGACGCCGATGTCTACGGGCCGAGCGTTCCACACCTGGTTGGCCTGGAAGGCCGGCCGGCAATTCAAGAGGGGCGAATTGTGCCGCAGCAGCTCGATCCGGGGCAGCCCATTGATCCGTTGCCCCACGGGCTTGCCGTGCAGCCGATGCCGATCATGTCGATGGGCTTCATGGTGCCGCCAGGCGAAGCAGTGGTCTGGCGAGGGCCGATGCTGCACGGGGCAATCACCCAGATGCTTCGTGACACCCTTTGGGGGCCGCTGGACTATCTCATCATCGACATGCCTCCCGGCACGGGTGACATTGCCTTGACGCTGTCACAGGTGCTGCCGCTGTCCGGCGCGGTGGTGGTTTGCACCCCCCAGGACGTAGCCCTGCTCGATGCGACCAAGGCGATTGCCATGTTCCAGAAGGTGAATATCCCAGTCCTGGGCATGGTGGAGAACATGAGCTTCTTCATCTGCCCCGACACCGGCAAGCGGTACAACATCTTCGGAACGGGCGGAGCTGAGCGGACGGCCAAAGAGCTAGAGATTCCCTTCCTGGGCGAGGTGCCGATTCAGATTCCGATTCGCGAGCATGGCGATGCCGGCAAGACCGCCGCCAACTACGACGACGCCCAAGCCCGCCCATATCTTGAGACCATCTGCAGCCGACTCGTCGGTGGCCTTGCTGCTCGGAACGCATCAGCGCCACCGATGCCTTCTCTCCCAACTCTTTGAGCGGTGCGTCGGGTAGCGAGCCGAGGTTGGCACTGATCCGAAGTTGCAACCCGCAGCACGTGTCGAACCGTCTCCAGACGCCCCTTGTCTATCGGCCTTTCTTCGGAGGTTGTTTCAGATAGTTGTTGACCTCTAGCTCAATCGTCTGCGGCTCACTGCCAAGGACAACCTCTATCCCCGATTTTTCCGCTGCCAGACGCCCGCGAAACACATCATCAGGCCCGCCATTGAAACAACTGATGCCGAGTTTATATCGCCCGGGCTGGAGCCCACGAACTGTAAAACTGCCGTCTGGGGCTGCCTGCGTACTTGTTGAAAACATCAGCGTACCGGCGTCGTCGTACTGCTGAACGTCAAGGCTGACATAGGCCGCTGCAACCTCGGCAAGTGCTGGATCGAGAGGAATGGGCTTTCCGTCCTGCTGCACACGACCGCTAAGTTCAAAGCCACTATTCCTCTTTGTGTCAGAACAACCGACACAGCTCAGAGCAACAAGCAGCAGCGTTGTTCCGCAAACTGATCGACGCTTCCACCAGCAAACGGTCTTATTCATTCGGGGGTCGACTTTCTCTGCGACTCATATTCCACAATTGACAGCAGAACAATCCATTCTGCTGATCACACAAATCGAACTCAGAAGGGTATCGAAATAGCCGCACCGTCACCACGGTGGCCAATCCGCCGCCAGAGCGTCAGATCGACTTCGTAGTTCAGACTCTTCACCGCACCATCGGCCATCAGCACATTGAAGGTCCCTGGGTGCGACGAGCCAAACGCCCCACCTCCCGAACCAGTTCCTTTCCGTTCCGAATCAGGAAGCGGCCGTGAAGCCATATGCCGCATCACATCATGATCCCAACCGGAACTAAATCCTTCGTTATCGTCACTGCAGGCGCGATTAGGAGACACGCAGGTCACATCCATTGCCTTCTCACCGACGAGCAACGTCTTGCTCAATCCATCCGTTATGTCCTTGGGCTTACAACCTCTTCCGACCAGCGGTGCCGCCGAACTGTTGTACGACCAAGTACCAGAAGAAGGATCCTGGTACCGTTTCCGGTACAGCCAAATCGGTCCATTGCCCTCAAGTTGCCAGACACCTCCAAGCCAATTACTCCCCGCGTCAAAACAGTTCCCTGCGTAATCACTCTGCGCGAAGCTGTACTGCTGGCGAACCGGGATTGTTGGGTACCAGTCATTCAGGACTTTCACTGCCCGCGCAACGGGTCGCCGGCTCGGACAAACGAAAGTAGGCATTCGGGCACCTCGGGCAACGACAAATCGCTCCCAGCCATCGATTGCTCCACTGCCATCAATATCTGTTGCTGAAAGACCCCGCCATTCATTTTCGGCCTCAATGTACGGCATCACTTGAAAACCCCAGCCTGCTTCCTGGCGATGGCCGACGACCGGGCTACCGTTGTCGTAGGTGAAATTAGGCCAGGAACTTCCGGCAGTTGGGAAGTACCCCAAGACCGTAAGGTGATTGTGAAACCCTTCACCAAGTTGCCGAAGATTACTGAGGCAGCTTGAGCGATTTGCCGCTTCTCGCGCCTGCTGGACCGCTGGCAAGAGCAGTCCTACGAGAATTCCGATGATCGCAATCACTACGAGTAGTTCAATCAGCGTGAAACCATGACACACCCGTCGTCGACACTCGTACCTATTCAAGACACACCCCATGATTCGGAATTATGTTCGTGGAACGAACCAGCCAACTGCCGGAGGGACAAGCCCCCTCATGTAGACCGACAGTAAGCTACCGCGGCATCTGATCTCAAATCAAGATAGCCTTTGAATTTTCCTCTAAACACCGACTCAAAAGTCCTTTTCATTCATCAGACCGTTATCATGAAATGCGGTCTCAAACCGCGTTGTGTTGAAACTGGAACTCGAACCGGCGGGATTGTCGATGCCTCATTCGAAAGAGTCGCTCCAAGCGAAAGCCTGCCTGCCCTGCGAGGGGGGCGTGCCGATGCTTTCAGTCGCTGAGGCTGAAGCCCAACTGGCGGCGGTACCAGAATGGCAGCTGACGCACGATGGCACCCGCATCCGCCGCGACTGGAACTTGAAAACTTTCCGCGACGGCATCCGATTGCTCAACAATGTCGGTGCGCTTGCAGAACGCGAGCAGCACCATCCAGACTTGCACCTTGTTGGCTACCGAAAAGTCTGGATCGAACTGACGACCCATGCCATCGGCGGCCTGTCAGAAAATGACTTTATTCTGGCTGCCAAGATCGACGCAATTGCACCACCGGCACCGAACTGATCACTCAGGCCCTTTTAAGGAACTGCCAAATGATCATCCCGATGATTCTTCCAGTTTCGCATGATGCAAAAACGCTTGAGCATCGCATCGAGCAACTTGAAAAAGCGTTGTCTCAGTCTCTGGTAGCGATGCAGTCGATTGCTGGGGTGCTCGAAGATAGATTTGGTCAAGACTGCCTTCCTGATGAAGTCAAGGCTTTCACCAGCCAAATGAGTACCGCCGTGCTCAACAAACTCATCAGTGACATCGACTCCGCCTGCCATGCGGGAGACAAACCAGCGGCAGCCCGTCAGATTCGCACCGCCCTGGCGTGCACCTGGGATGAGGCAAACCAAGTCGTCAAGCATTGGCACTCATATCAAGCGGAGCAAAAACTTTCCTGGCTCCGCATTGCCTGCTTGCTCAAAGCGAGTGAAGGCTAGACGCTCCTCGCATCACTGCGAAGCTTACTGGTCAATGCAGTCTGTCCCTGGTGAGTTCCCGTAAGACCTCGTGAAGCCAGAAACTCGTAAAGTCAGGAACTCGTGAAGCGGCCGCCTCTACACCTTGGCCAGGCTTGCCAAGGCGGCTTCAATCACAGTAAGCCCCTCGTCAAGTTCCTCATCAGCCATCGTGAGCGGAATCAGAAAACGTAGCA
>CAZKSP010000095.1:0-9032 GCA_964555385.1 uncultured Chitinophagaceae bacterium | reverse complement strand
GGTTCCGCGACAACAACGGCACCAGGGTCGCCTACGGCCTGCGTGACGGGTCGCCCGGCACTGGTGGGTTTGCCGGCAATTTCTGGGAGATGACCTGGGGCCTCAACTACCTTGTTGGGAACAATATGGTCATCCGTCCGGAACTGCGGTACGACTGGTTCTCACCGGACGAGGGCAACGCGAACCGTGAGGGGCTGCCATATGGTCGGCTCGACAACAACGGTTTCGGCACCGAGTACGGCCAGTTCTACGGCGGTTGCGACGTGATCTGGCAGTTTTAGTTTCACGGCTGCCGAGCCAACCATGGGCTCAGCAGCACATTGGGAGAAAATCTCCTAACCATCTAGGCGAAGGCGCCGCCCACCTCACGGTGGGCGGCGTTTTTGCTTTGGGGCTCTTTGGGATCTGTCGCGCTGGTTGCCCCCCCACCCGCGTTATCGCGTGGGCGGCGGGCTCATCCTGCTCGGGAAAGGTACGTAAAAGCGAATTGTTTTTGAGGTCGGGAATACCCTGGATAACAGAATGCCCGAAGCCGGGCAGTCCGCGTCGTGCCTATTGATTGTCAGGTCGGTCGATCGCTGCTACCGTTTCAAACAGTTTCTCAAGGACGGGCCTCTGGAGAGAGGCGTTGGCCACCCGATGAGAGTCTGGGTGGATTGGTGTCACGGAGGAAGTCTGCAGATGAGCGTTTCGATTGGGTCAACTTTTGGCCGTCTGGTGTCGCTGGCTGTTTTGGCTGCGGGGCTGATCGTGTCGCCATCCGCTTTCGGATCCGACGGCTGGCTGACCAGCTATGACGAGGCTCTGGCCGAGTCGACGAAAACTGGTAAACCGGTGCTCGCGCTGTTCACCGGCAGCGACTGGTGCCCGCATTGCCGTACGCTTGAGGAACGCGTGTTTGCGACAGCAGCCTTTGGGGATTGGGCCGACGAGCATGTCGTGCTGCTGATGGTCGATCTGCCCGAATCAGGCATCACGCCCGAGGTCCGCAGCGAACGCTCGCGGATCTGCGTCAAGTACGGCGTCCGGACTTTCCCGTCGGTGCTGGTACTCAATTCTTTTGGTGAGAAGGTGGCCGAAGAGAAGGGCTACCGGGGGCTCTCGGCGGCCAGCTGGATCAAACGTGTTGATGCCAAGACGCCTGCGCCGCAGGCAGTGGCCGAGGCTCGCCAGCCTGTCCTCACCAGCCTTGGCGAAGCAGTCGACACCGCCCGCGAGAGCAAGCGGCCGATTCTGCTGGTGGTCAGCGGTAGCCCGGAGCAGACAGCTGCCATTCGCTCGGCGACGCTGGTCAACGATCCGGAGTTTCACGCTATCTCGGAAGAAAACTTTGTTGTCGCGACGCTTCCTGCAACCAACCAGGATGGCACGCAGGCCGATGCGTCACTTGACCTGCTGCTCGGCGGCCGGCTCGAGCCCGACGCCGTCGAGGTCATCGTGACTGATGATGGCGAGACGCCCGTCTTCATGGCGTCAGGCAGTCAGTCACCCGAGCGGATCGTCAGTGGGCTGCGACGATTTCTGGTGGCTCGGCAGACGGCTCGTCGGGCAGGGGCAACCCGGCGGTAATTCTGTAGTCGACAGATCAGCGTCGCTCGCGGCAGCAGCCACGGGGCACCAGCAGTGCGCTACCGCGGTTGCGCAACCCCGACGAAGGACGCCATCGTGATTGGTGTCACGCTACGGTCGGCCTGTCGATGCTGCACGGTTTGGCGATGTGGCTGGTGCAGAAAACCAGCCAGCCAGCAGCCGGCCAGCGGCAGGAAGGCGAAAAGGGGGGCCGCCAGCCAAGGTATCCAGATTGAGGCGAGTTCTCGCTGGCAGCCAGCAGTCGGCTGAACGCTGTGATTCTGATATCGTTCTGCTGCCATGTGCATGCACCGCTCCAGTCGAGTGGAGGAGGGCCGTCCAAGCAGGTCACCGCGAACCGACGGCCAGCCTCATCCACTTAAGGAGATAGCGAGTTTTGCCCAGCTGCAGCAACCTCGGATTTGCAGGCTCAAAGTGGCCGAGGCGGGGCTCGAACCCGCACGGAGATTCCTCTCCACGGGATTTTAAGTCCCGTGCGTCTGCCAGTTTCGCCACTCGGCCGAGTGTTTCGGGATGGTAGTCGGAAGAGTGCCGATGCCGCAAATGCTCGCTCCGGTGGCCGCTGGACTGGCATCAATCAGCAGGCTTCCGTAGGGTCAGTTCACCGCAGGCGGACCAGGAAACAACGCGAACGCGGAACTGCGGGTATCTGGAGTGTGATGGGATGGTGGCAATGGCAGTGAGTGAGGCGGCGGCTACCTTTCCGGGCATCGACGGCTTTCTGGGGACGAGGGCATCCCTGGGGATGGATGTTGTGGTGATCGGGCTCTTCGCCCTGCTGCCGGTTCTGGCTTTGAGCATCGTGATGGTCAAGCAAGGGCGATACCGGCTGCACAAGGGGCTACAGGTCTTCATCATGACGGCCTTGCTGGCTGCGATTATCGTCTTTGAGATCGACATTCGAATGATCAGCGATTGGCGGGTACGGGCTGCACCGAGTTCCTACTGGCCGGTCGGGGTGGGCGTGGCCCTCGGTATTCATCTGATCTTTGCCATTTCCTCGCTGGGCTTGCTGCTCTGGGTCTTCGTTGAGGCCCTGCTGCGGTTCCCTGTGCCGCCGGTCCCCGGAAGTCACAGCCCACGGCATCGCCGCATCGCCCAGTTGGCAGCCGCAGACCTGCTGGCTACTGCGATCACGGGCGGCATTTTTTACTGTTTGGCATTCGTATAGCGGCACAGCACGATGCCGCCAAAGTAAAGTGCTGCCAAGGGCATGGCCAAAAAGAGCATGCTGTAGGGGTCGGCAGGAGTCAGAATCGCGGCGGCGATACAAATCACGACGAGGGCCATACGCCACTGGCTCGTGAAGGTCTCAGCTTCGACAATCCCCAGTCGATCCAAAAAGACCATTACGAGCGGTAGTTGGAAGCCGAGGCCGAAGCCGATCGGAAGGATCAGCACGAATCCCAGCCACTCGCTGATGCGGGGATCGGGATCGAGCCCCAGCCACTCGTTGAAGGCGAGTAGGTACGCGAGTACGAAATCGAAGACGAAGAAAAAGGCGAGGCCGACCCCGGCGAGAAACAGGCCGGTACTCACCGGCAGGAACAGATGCACCAGCCGCTTCTCATGCGGGTAGAGCCCGGCGGCGACGAAGGTCCAGAGCTGGTAGAGAATCCAGGGGCCAGCCAGCACGAAGCCGACGAGCAACGCCGCCTTGACGTAGATGCCAAAGGCTTCCTGAGCACTGAGGGTGGTGATGCTGACCCGGCTGTCCCGGGCCAGCGGCTGCCACAAGAGGATTGGCTCAAGGGCATCGAGATCAAACTCTTTCCCATCAGATGGTGACTTCTGACCACCAGGAAGTCGGCCGGGATGAACCTCCCGAAGGTCGAACGACAGACCATGCCGTTCGACGGCATCGACCACTTCGGCGCGGGAGTAAGGGAGGGCAGGGCCTCCCTCTCGCCGGGGCTGCCAGGCGTCAAAGGCTTCAAGCCCTCGACTGATGTAATAGTCGCCCAAGGCCCGCCGCAGCGGAGCCTCGATCAGATGAACGACGGGACGGCCCAGAAAGAAGCCGATGACGACGCCGATCACCAGACCGACAGCCCCGCGGATCAGGCAGGCCCGAAGTTCCTCCAGATGTTCTCCGAAGGTCATTGTTGACCCTTGGAACAGATCGTCTTCGTCAGTGGTGGTAACTGCGGCCATACGGTGGAACGAACGGTGGGCGGGAAATCATGTTTCAGCAAACACTATTGAACAGCTGTCCGTGGAAAAAGTCTGTGGCCTTTTTCCGCTTGAGCAACATCCGAAAACGCCGAAGGTGTTCGGGGGTGCCAATCGCCACATCCTGCGGCTGCAAACTCATTCAACAGTCTGTTAGCATACCTTTGGAAAATTTGCCGTCCGAGGATGCGGCCGACAACCGCTCTCCATTCGCCTCGAGATCTCTTTTTGCAGCCCTTAGCCCGCTTCCGAACGTTTGTATGGATGGTGCCGGCTGGCCTGCTCTGGCTGGGGCCGCTCATTGCCGCGGAAGGAAATCCTGCCTCAGGCTGGGAACAACTGCTCGAGCAGGGATGGTTCAGTCAGGCCCGGCAGGCGGCCGACACCGAGGCAGCCAGACGAGCGGTCGCTGAAGCGGTCAGCGCAGTCGACGAGGCCAACCGTGGGCGAACAGCCTGGCTCGAGCAGACCGATCGCTGGCGGTTGGTGTGGGATCGCCCGGAGGCTGGCATCACCAGTAGCCAGACCGACCGGCTGGTGGCCCTTGGCAGTCAGCATGGACTCCATCTGGTGAGGCTGGCAACTGGCCAGCCTGTCTGGGGTGATGGTCCAGGAGGAGGGGGGCCGCTCTTTCCCCGGCTGCGGCCCGCGATGCAGTCCACTCCCTTTCGGCCCGGTCGCCCCGGACCGGTGACGATTGCTGCGAGCCGGCTGGTCGGCCTGGTTGATCGTCCTCTGGCCGGACCAGGCCTTGGGCCGCTGCTGGCTGTGCTCGATCTCGCTCCGGCTGCCGAGGGCCGGCTGGCCTGGACATATGAGCTTCCCTCCGCCCTGCCGCTACCTGCTGCAGGACTGGCGGCGACGGCATCGGCCTGCTTTGTGGCCTGGCCCGACCCGGCTACCGGAACCTTGGAACTGATTAGTCTGGCGGCTGCCGATGGTGGGCTGCGATGGCGTCGTTCGTGGCCACTTGCGGCGGGCTTTGAAAAGCATCTCAAGAGCCCGGTGCTCGTGGCCTCCGTGCAGCATCTGGTGGTAGTTGCCCTGCCGGGTGGCGAGTTGGTGGCACTAACCGCTGACACGGGCAACGAATGCTGGCGGGTGACGCTGCCGGCAATGACCGCCGCTGCCGCTTCCGAGGGTGTCATCGATGCCCTTGCCACCACTGCCGATGCGTTGGTGGTGCTGCGACGACCGACAGCCGGTGGTCCGGGGCTACCCGAAATCAATCGGCTGAGCCTGCTGAGTGGAAATGCGTCAGCGGTGTGCCGACCGACAGTTGTTGGTCTTGTGACGGCTACTGACGAGCCGGCATTCGGGCTGCCGCTGCTTCGTGGGGGGCATGTGCTCTGGCCGGTCTCCCGGTCACCAGCTGAGCCCGCCGGATGGCTGCTGGTCTGTCGACTGCCGGTCAAAGACTCGGCCAACGACGCCCCAGCACCCGTCCTGACGGCAGTCTGCCGGCTGACCGAAATCATTCCCAAAACACCGGCCGAACCACCGGCCGCTGACAGGGCGGCCGGCTCTCGGCAGCTGGTTGTCAATGCGGGGGAGGGGCTCTGGTGTCTCGAACCGGCTGTCGAGGAGCCGGACACGGTACAATCTGATCCGTCCTGACAGAGGGAACGATCATGCCCAGCATCCCTTCGTTGGCAGACCCTGACCGGGCCGCCACCGCTCTCGCGACCGTTCGCCGCCTTGCCAGCGATGTGCGGGAGGCTGTCGCGCCGGTTGTCGTTGGGCAGCGGCAGGTTATTGATGAATTGCTGGCCGGGCTGCTCTGCGGCGGCCACTGCCTGCTGGAAGGCGTGCCGGGGTTGGCTAAGACCCTGATCGTGAAGTCGCTCGCTGCGGCGACGGATCTCGACTTTGGACGCCTGCAGTTTACGCCCGATATTCTCCCGGCCGACATTCTGGGAACTGATCTGCTGGTCGAACGACCTGCTGGCGAAGGACGTCGGCTGGAGTTTTTGCCCGGCCCGGTCTTTCACAACGTTCTGCTGGCCGATGAGATCAACAGGGCACCTCCGAAGACTCAGGCCGCCCTGCTCGAGGCGATGCAGGAGGGGCAGGTAACCGTCGGCGGCAACCGCCACCTGCTGCCCGATCCGTTCTATGTACTGGCAACCCGTAACCCGATTGAGCAGGAAGGCACCTATCCGTTGCCCGAGGGACAGCTCGACCGATTCCTGATGCTGGTCCAGATTGGCTATCCATCGCGGGAAGACGAGGTTGAACTGGTTCGTCGGACGACCGGTCCGGCTGCCGGGACCGTCAGCAGGGTGATCGATCGAAAGACGCTGGCCCTGTGCCGCTTGACAGTCCGACAGATTCCCGTCGCCGAACCGGTGCTTGAGCAGGCGATCATGCTCGTGCGGGCGAGTCGTCCGGGTGACCCGCTGGCTCCCGACTGGGTGGGGCAGTTGATTGACTATGGCGGCGGTCCCCGGGCCGCGCAGGCTCTCGTGCTGGTCGCCAAGGCACTGGCAGGGCTCGACGGCAGGCCCTGTGTCGGCGTCGAAGATCTGCAGCGGGCCGCGGTTCCCGTGTTGCGGCATCGGTTGGTGCTCTCGCTGGCCGCAGCGGTCGATGGAATCACCGCCGACGAGATTGTTGACCGGCTGCTGGCCGAGCGGCTTGGTGATGGCAGGGCATCATGAGCCCGTTCCTGCCCGTTGGGCTAACGATCGGATTTGATGCGCCGCTCCTCCTGTTCTGGCTTGCGGCGGCCGGTATCCCCTTGCTGCTCACGGGCCTGGCCCGGCGGAGGCTTCCTCGGATTGCCTTCGGCGGTCTGCAGTTGCTGCGGGAGGCGGCCCGGTCGACCAGTGTCCGGGCGGTTCCTGTTGGCTGGCTGATTCTTGCCTTGCGAATGGTGCTGCTGGCCGCTGCGGTATTGGCTGCTGCCAGTCCCTATTTTGTCACCGGAACGTTCGTGCCCACCTCGTCTGGCAATCATGGTGATGTTGCTGCTGTCTGGTTGGTGGTTGGCAAGCAGCCAGCTGAGACGACAGTCGTCAACGAGCCGACGAGCAAAGCGATTGCGGCAGCGCTGGCAGCGACCGGGGACGGAATGAAGCCAATCGTCATTGAGACAAAGACCTCCGTCGCTGAGGGAATGACAACCCGCCGACCCGGCGACGTGTTGATCATTTGTGACGGCCTCGTGCTATCGCAGCAGGAGGCGAGTGCCTGGTGGCAGTGGATCGAGAATGGCGGAGTGGCCGTCGTACTGCTGGGCCCGGAAACACTGCGCAGCCCGGACTGGCCCACTTGGCGGGCATCTCTTGCTGATCGGACGGGGTTAACCTTTTCAGAGGCATCCGAAACCGGTGGAAGCCAGCTGCTCGTGAAACCTGCGTTGCTCGACAAAGGTCCGGCAGCGAGGCCAGCTGCAGGTGGTCTCGTCAGCCTTCCTGGGCCGACGATTGATCGGCTGGTCGGAATGACGCTCCCCGAACCGTCGCAAGGCCTAGAAGCTTTTGCCGTCACAGGGAAACGGCAGTTGCCTGCAGCGGTCGGCCAAACGGTGGGTCGAGGGGCACTCACCATTTCGGCCCTGCCACTGAGCCTGCGGGCCACGGCCCCGGCCGATTCTGTCGCCGGCCGCTGGAGTGACCTGACCGCCTGGCCGGTCTTCTTGCCGTATCTGCGTGGGCTTATTCGTGAAACGGTTGCCTGCTGCCGACCTCTGCGCGGCCTGCCGTCGGCCTGGTGGTCAATGCGGCTGCTCCCCGGCCTGTTACTGGTCGTGGCAGTCCTGGCACTGGTGGGCGAGACCATGCTTTCGAGTGGTGGATCTGCCGATGAACAGGAAGGCCCTGGATGGAGAGGGCCCCAGTCTGCCCGGTGGTCTGCTGGACTAGGCCGGGTGGTTGCGCTTGCTGCTTTGCTTGCGGTTGCCTGGCAGGTCCTGCGGCGGCCCAACGCCGTTGAGCATCCTCAGGAGGTGGCCGCACCCTTGCCAGGCCAATCAGCCATTGAGCAAGTGGAGGCGGAACTGCCACCGCTCTGCTGGCCGGGTGAAGAGGTGGAGATCCCGGTGAGTTACGTTGGTCCGCTCGCCCGCCCCACGCGGCTTGTCCTCGATGGCCCCGGAGGTCGGCTGGCGGAGGCTGTGCTGCCGTCTGCCGGGGGCACTGCCAAAGCAGCTTCCGACGGAGTGACTGTCAGGCTGCTCTGGAGCGTTGCCAAGGACACTCCGCCTGGGCCCTGCCGGCTTCAGTTGCGGTGCCTTCCGGCTGCTGGTGAAAATGCTGAGATTCCCGGGTTCTCCTCGAGGCTGCTCGAGGCGATGACAACGATTGCCGATCGGCCGGCCAGCCTGCTGCTGGTCGATGCCGAGCCGCGGTATGAATATCGCTTTGCGCGGCAGGCCGTGGCGGGCGATCCCCGCTTCACCGTCACCACAAGGCTGCTGGCAGCCGACCAGCCGATCGTCGCGGGCGACTGGGCAAAGTACGATGTCGTCTGGCTGGGAGACTGTCTGAGGCTGCCTTCAGCAGCGGACGGTGAATTGCCGTCGGGACTGTCGGCCGCTGCCCTTGCAACGCTCGGACAGCAGTTGGCGGCTGGACGGCTGGCGGTTGCTTGGCTGCCGGGAGAGCGGTTTCGGCAGATCGGATTTGCGGTCGGTCAGGCGGCTAATTGGCTGCCAGTGGAAGCTCTCGGACCGCTCTCACCGCCACTGCGGACGGGCACGGGGCTGGCACTGATGCCACGACCGGCCGGCATCGTCTCAGGCTGGCTGCCCGACGTCCCGGCGTCGTTGGGACAGATCTACGGACTGCTTGAGCCCGTCAGCCTGCGGGCGACCACGGTGACGTTGGCGACCGCCGCTGCTGGCGTCGCGCAAGCTGCAGAGCCGGCGATCGTGCTTGGCCGGCACGGCAGGGGAACAGTCCTCGGCCATCTCTGTGAGACCTGGCGTTGGCGGGCCGAGCGGCTGCCGGACGGTCGCAATCTGCACGAGACCTTCTGGCGGCAGACCCTCTGCCGGCTGGCGACAGCACCCTTCATGCAGCGGCTTGGTGTCAACGTTGAGGCGATGGACTGGCCACAGCGGTTTGGGCGACAGCAGCCAGTCGAAGCAGGGCGATCGACAGAACAGGGGCAGGTCGGTTCTGGTCAAACGTGGCACTGGTTGCGTCACCTGTTGCTGGCAACGCTGGTTGCGGCCTGTCTGGTCGCCTGGTGGACGCGGCCTGCTCGATCGCAGGGAGGGGAAGCCTGATGCGAACCGCTCTAGCAGGAGCCGCCGCCACGAGACT
>CAZKSP010000094.1:0-9091 GCA_964555385.1 uncultured Chitinophagaceae bacterium | reverse complement strand
CGACCACAGCGGCTCAGGCAACAATTTTTGGGATCAGTCCGTGGATGGGTGTGCTTGCGGTAGGCCTCACCTTCATCCTGGCGGTGGTGGCGGCCCGGGTGTCGGGTGAGACCGGTATTCCGCCGATTGGTGCCCTGGGCAAGGTCACGCAGTTGACATTTGGCCTGATCAACCCCGCCAGCGTCACCGAAAATCTGATGACGGCCAACGTTACCGGTGGCGCGGCCGGACAATGTTCCGACCTGTTGCACGACCTCAAAACGGGACTGCTGGTGGGAGCATCGGTGCGAGCGCAGGCCTTGGCCCAGTGCCTCGGAGTGCTGGTTGGATCGCTGGCCGGCAGCGCCGCTTATCTCGTGCTGGTGCCCGATCCTGCCGCAATGTTGTTGACGCCTGAGTGGCCGGCTCCGGCAGTGGCCACCTGGATGGCGGTGGCCGAGCTGTTTCGAGACGGACTGGAGGCAGCGCCGCAGGGGGCGTTGGCTGCATCACTTGTCGGCGGGGTGGCGGGGGCAGCCTTGGCCGTCCTCCAGCAGCATCTGCCGCGGCATTGGGCGGAGGTTTTGCCCAGTCCCGTGAGCATTGGCCTGGCGTTTGTGATTCCGGCCTGGAACAGCCTGTCGCTGTTCATCGGGGCGATGGCAGCGGCAGCGGTTACCCGTGCAGGCGGCTCGGCGGCCCGCCGGCTGATCCTGCCAGTTGCAGCCGGTCTTGTGGCGGGAGAGAGCCTGACCGGTGTCGGGACAGCCGTTGTTTCATTCGTGCTTGGCCGTTCGTAACGCTCAGTTTCGGCCTCGGGCAACCCAGGCCGTTCTAATCGACGGGCTTCGGGTTGCATTGTGAGAGTGAATCCCGAAACTGGAGGGAAACGAGCCTTAGGCGGGCTAAAAACGAGAGGGCATGCAAAGCAGTCGAGCCCCAACGGACATTCCGACCCGCGATTCCATCGCCTCCCGATCAACTTGCGTTGTGACGCCGGGCGTTGCTGGATTCCATCTGCCATTCCGGCTGCACCAGAACGAAGGGTAGGCCGGCATGTGCGGCATCTGTGGTGAGATTCGTTTCGGAACTGACGCTGCCGACGTGGCCGCAGTTGATCGGATGGCCGCCACGATGGTGCGGCGGGGGCCCGATGGTGCCGGGTTGGTTGCCCGCGGCCGAGTTGCCTTTGGTCACCGTCGGCTGAAGATCATCGACCTCTCCGAGGCGGCCCAGCAGCCGATGGTCGATGCCGCCCTCGGCCTGTCAATCGCCTACAACGGCGCGATCTACAACTATCCTGAGTTGCGGTCCGAGTTGGAAGGCAAAGGCTATCAGTTCTTCAGCACCGGCGACACCGAGGTGATTCTCAAGGCCTATCACGCCTGGGGAGCCGAATGTGTCGAGCGGCTCAACGGCATGTTCGCCTTTGCCATTCATGAGCGTGACTCTGGGCGGGTGGTGCTGGCCCGCGATCGGCTTGGGATCAAGCCGCTCTATTACAGCGAAGGGGCCAAGCGGCTGCGGTTTGCCTCCAGTCTGCCGGCGCTACTGGCCGCCGGCGAGATCGACACGTCGATCGACCCCGTCGCCCTGAATTTCTACATGACCTTTCACTCGATTGTGCCCCCACCGCGGACCATCTTAAGTGGTGTCAAGAAGCTGCCGCCTGCTACCGTCGCCACGATCGAGCCTGACGGCACCATGCAGCAGCGGCGGTACTGGGACGTCAGCTTTGGCCGCCGAGCCGATCAGGTGGGCTTTACGGAAAACGACTGGATCGAGGCCACGCTTGATGTGATGCGGCGGGCAGTCCGGCGGCGGCTGGTGGCCGATGTACCAGTCGGAGTGCTGCTGTCGGGCGGCCTCGACTCGAGCCTGGTGGTCGGACTGCTCGGTGAGCATGGCACCAGTGGGATTGAGACCTTTTCAATCGGCTTCGATGCTGTTGGCGGTGAGGCGGGGGACGAGTTTCAATACTCCGACATCATCGCCGACCGCTATCAGACCAGGCATCACAAGCTGTCGATCGATGCCGCCCGGACGCTGCCGGCCCTGCGAGAGTGCATTGGCCAGATGTCCGAGCCGATGGTCAGCCACGACAATGTCGGCTTCTATCTGCTTTCGCAGGAAGTGGCCAAGTTCGTGAAGGTTGTCCAGAGTGGGCAGGGGGCCGACGAAATCTTTGCTGGCTACCACTGGTATCCGCCGATGCTCGGGGCCACCGATGCCCTGGCCACCTATCGCCAGGGGTTTTTTGACCGCGACTTTGCCGAGTATCAGCGGGTGGTCGCTGCCGGGCTGGCCGACCGGGACTGGGCGGGGCAGTTCGTGGCCGAGCACTTTGCCCGACCCGGAGCTGACCTGCCGATCGACAAGGCATTGCGAATCGACACCCAGGTGATGCTGATCGATGACCCCGTCAAACGGGTCGACAACCATACGATGGCGGCAAGCCTGGAGGCCCGGGTGCCCTTTCTTGACCACGAAGTGGTGGAGTTTGCGGCCACTGTTCCGGCAGAGCTGAAGGTGGCTGGTGGCGGCAAGCACATTCTTAAGGAGGCCGCCCGGCGGATTATTCCAGCTGAGGTGATCGACCGTCCCAAGGGCTATTTTCCGGTGCCGGCCCTGAAGTATCTGCGGGGGCCGTTCCTGGAGCTGGCTCGTGATGCCCTGACCAACGACGCTGCCCGCAGTCGCGGCCTCTTTCAGCAGGACTATGTCGACAAGCTGCTGGCTGACCCCGAGGCCCACATCACGCCGCTGCGGGGTTCGAAGCTCTGGCAGCTGGCCCTGCTTGAACTCTGGCTGCAGGAGCATGTGCCGGAGGGAGGAGGCTACCGATGACGCCCGACGTCCCGCCCGGGGCATCCCTGGTCGATGTCGGCTGGGGACGGCTGATCTTCGCCCACACCTTTCCCAATCCCGAGGCGGTGGCTGGCGTGCTGCTGGACGAGCAGCCGGGCCGGCGAGACATCGCCTTTTATGTCAACGATCCGCAGCTCATTCTCAACGTTGCGCCGCAGGATTTGTTTCTTGATCCGTCCACTACGTATCGCCTCGATCTGGCCCGCTGGAAGCAGCAGAATCAAAGTGGTCTGCCATTCCGGATCACGGAGTTGCAGCATGAGGCCGACCTCGAAGCAATCAATCGGATTTACAGCCGGGTCGGCATGGTGCCAGTCGACGAGCAGGCAGTCTGGGCGGCACGTCACGACGATCGCTTTACCTATTATGTCGCCCGTCCACATGATGCCGAGACGGTGCTGGGAGTCATGCTCGGGGTCGACCACACCCGTTGCTTTGAGGATCTCTTTAACTCCACCAGCCTCTGGGCGCTGGCGGTCGATCCCCACAGCCAGTTTCCGGCGGTGGGAGCAGCTATGGTGACGTTTCTGGCAAACGCGTTTGCTGCCCGTGGCCGCAGCCTTCTTGACCTGTCGGTGATGCAGGGAAACGAAGCCGCCATCGGGCTCTATGAACGGCTGGGCTTTGAACGCGCGCCGGTGCTGTTGATCAAGCGGAGAAATCAGATCAACGAACCCCTGTTTGTTCAGAAGGGGGTGCAGGAAGGCTTCAATCCTTACGCAACGATCATCATCAACGAGGCTTTGCGGCGGGGCATTGCAGTCGAGCCCCTCGATCCAGTTCGGGGCTATTTTCGGCTCTCGCAGGCCAACCGCCGGGTGGTCTGTTGGGAGTCACTCTCCGACCTCACGTCGGCGATTGCCATCTGCCGCTGTGCCGATAAGCAGCTGACCAGTGAACTTCTGGCTGCAGCTGGCCTGTTGGTTCCACCACAACAAGTCTGTACGGAGGTGGCCGAGGCGGAGTCATTCCTGGCCCAAAATGGCCGGGTCGTCGTGAAGCCTCTCGTCGGTGAGCAGGGGCAGGGAGTGGCTGTCGATATTCGGACGCCGGAGGTGCTGCAGCAGGCGTTTGCCACGGCGCAGCGTTTTCATGAACGGGTGCTCCTCGAGCGATTTTGTAACGGCAGCGATCTGCGGGTCATCGTGATCAACTACGAAGTGGTGGCAGCGGCAATTCGTCGGCCCGCCGAAGTGCGGGGCACCGGCCGGCACAGCCTGCGGGACCTGCTCGACAAGGTCAGCCGCCGGCGCAGCATGGTGACGGGAGGTGAGAGCAGCATTCCGGTCGATGCCGAGACTGAGCGGTGCATTGCGGCGTTCGGGTACAGCCTTGATTCGATTGTGCCAGAGGGCGAACTGGTGCAGGTCCGGCGGACGGCCAATCTGCACACCGGAGGGACGATCCATGATGTCACCGCCGAACTGAGCGATGCCCTCCGGCTAGCAGCGGTGAAGGCGGCAATGGCTCTGGAAATCCCGGTTGTCGGCCTCGATCTGCTGGTGCCTGATGTGGCGGGAGACGAGTACGTCATCATTGAGGCAAACGAGCGACCGGGCTTGGCGAATCACGAGCCACAGCCAACCGCCGAGCGGTTTATTGACCTGCTCTTCCCCCATGTGGCGGCGACGGTACGGTAGAAGGACGTGAAGTATCGTGGCCCTGACGGGCTTCGGAGACCATACCGCGGATGTTCCAACCATGAAGCCCGTTCTCGACACCGACTATCTGCTCGACACCCTCAAGACCCTGCTGGGTATTCACTCACCGACAGGCTATACCGACCCGATCGTTCGGGTGGTCTGTGGGCTGCTGGATGAATTGGGGGTGGCCTACGAATTGACCCGCCGGGGAGCGATTCGGGCGACCATTCCCGGTCGCCAAAAGGGGCCGGAGCGAGCTGTCGTCACGCATCTCGACACGCTTGGCGGCATGGTGAAACAGTTGAAAGAGAACGGCCGGCTGGCGATGGTGCCGGTGGGCACCTGGTCATCACGGTTTGCCGAGGGGGCGAGGGTCTCCATCTTTACCGACAAGCGAATTTTCCGCGGGCAGGTGCTGCCGCTAAAGGCATCGGGCCACACCTACAACGATGACATCGATACCCAGCCCATCTCTTGGGAAAACGTCGAGGTGCGGGTGGATGAACGCGTCAGTTCTCAACGGGCATTAGAGATGCTCGGCATTTCGATTGGGGACTTTATCGGCTTCGATGCCGCCGTCGAGATGTTTCCGAACGGCTTTATCAATGCCCGGCACCTCGACAACAAAGCAGGCGTGGCGGCGATGCTTGCGGCGACGAAGTACATTCGCGACACCGGGCTTGAGTTGCCGGTCGATCTGCATCTGCTGTTCACGATTTCCGAAGAAGTTGGGTCCGGGGCTTCGGCGGTGCTGCACGGTGACGTGGCGGAGATGATCACGATCGACAACGGTACGACTGCCCCGGGGCAGGCATCAAGTGAGTTCGGGGTGACAATTGCAATGGCCGACTCAACCGGCCCATTTGACTATCACCTGACGCATCATCTGCTGAACCTCTGTGCGACCAAGGGCATTCCCTGCTCACGTGACATCTTCCGCTATTACCGCTGCGACAGTGCCTCGGCGGTTGAGGCGGGCAACGACATCCGGACAGCATTGATTACTTTCGGGGTGGACGGCTCGCATGGCTATGAAAGAACCAACCTCGACAGCCTGCTCTGCGTCGCCTGGCTGATGCTGGCTTATGCCGAACAGACACCGCTCTACGAACAGCAGGAAACCCTCGGCTCGATTGAGAGTTTTCCGGCGACGCGTGACACCGACGTGAAGGGCACCAAGGTTGTTCCCCCAGAGCCGATTCCCCAGACCCCGTTGGGGCCGGTGCCGGAGCAAGAGCTCAGCCCCGATGATCGGTAGGCTTGAACGCCCAATAGCAGCTGGAAAGTGCGCTCCATGGCCCTTGCCCGTGAATACGGGTGATAACGAAGCCCGCTTGGGCGATGCCTGGAAACGCCGATTGGTTCCGGGTCGCCGGTCGCCGCATGCCACGGCGGCAACCTGTGTTCATCATCTGCTAAAGTCCAGGTTGGCTGTGGAACCTTTTGGGAGAGACATGTGATGGGCTTTTCTGTTGTGCGATGCAATGCTGTTGGTCGGGTTTTGGTGCGGTGGTGGTGTCGCGCTGCCCTGGGACATGTTGTGCTCGTTGTTGGGCTCGTCGGTGTGGGGCCCGGATTACTGGCTGATTCTCCGATTGATCGTGGGCAGCCGTTGCGGCGAATCGGCGAAGGCTTTGGGCTTCCGGATGGCCCAGCCTGGGACAGCCGGGGGTTCCTTGTTGTCAGTGACGTCAAGAACCAGACCGTTCATCGTTACTTTCCCAAGAAACAGTCGTGGCAACAGCTTGGGGATATCACCGGACGCTACAGCGGTTTCTTTCATGCCCTCGGCAATCTTTATGCAGCCGACAACAGCGGTGGAACTGTCTGTTGCTTCCGTGGCGGGCTCCCGGGGAATCCCACGGCTGTCGAAGTTCTGCCACTGCCAGAAAAAGCGAGTGAGAAGCCGCCGCGTCCGAACGATTTGGTTGTAGACCATCGTGGTGGGGTTTATGTGACGGTCACCAATCACAACACGGTTGTCTTTATTGGAGCCGATGGGAAAAGCCGTGTCGCGACATCAGCAGTGCCGTCACCGAACGGCGTGACGCTATCCCCAGATCAGCAAACTCTCTACGTCGCCAACTATCGGGGCAAGGTCATCGAGCGGCTTCCTGTCCAAAAGCCTGGAGATCTCAGTGCCCCAGAACGGTTTGCTGTCATGGACGACGGAGATGCGTTGGGCGCAGATGGAATGACAATTGATCGAGCGGGCAATGTCTACTGTGCCGGTGCCACCGCTGTTTGGATCTGGGATTCTCAGGGCCGCCTGCTGGACAAGCTTGAATGTCCCAGTCGGCCAATCAATGCAACCTTTGGCGGCAGCGATGATCAGTCGCTGTTTGTGACCTGTTTTGATGGAGTCTACGAGCAGCGAATGCGGGTGGCAGGGCGAGCTTCTTCGCCACCATTGAAGCCGGCGGCATCGTCCACTGGCCCGCAACTCGACCCAGGTGTTCCGGCTGGTATTACTGCGGACCTTGATGTGCCCTATGCCAGCTACGGGCCGCGGAAGGTGCTGATGGACGTTTTTCACCCGACTGCCTGCGCCCGCGGTCCGCGGCCTGCAGTTGTCGTGGTTCACGGAGGAGGCTGGTGCAAGGGCGACAAGACAAAATTCCGAGCCCTTGCGGTCGACCTGGCTCGGCGTGGATATGTTGCGGCTGCAATTGAGTATCGGCTGGCCGCCGAAGCCGCCTTTCCTGCGGCAATTCATGACTGCCTGGCAGCCGTCCGTTTTCTACGATCGCAGGCCAGCGTTTACTGCATCGACCCTGACCGTATTGCGGCCGTGGGAGGTTCGGCGGGGGGGCACTTGGTGGGCCTGATGGCCAGTGGTGGCACAAACCCACTCCTCGCAGGAGATGGGGGCAACTCCTCGGCCTCATCAGAAATTCAGGTTGCCGTGGTGATGGCTGGTCCGCTGCAAATTGCCAGTGGCCAGGTAGCCGAACGCTCGTTGACGGCAAAAGATTCCAATGCCCTGGTTTGGTTCAGAGGGACCGTGGAGGAAAAGCCAGAGGCCTATACACTAGCTGATGCTTTTGAGCAGATCACAGAGAAGACTCCGCCGATCCATTTCATTACGGGTGATGAGGATAATCCTGAACGCAATCAGTCAGCCCGCGAACGGTTGCAGGAGTTGGGGGTGATGACCAGTTTGACTGTCATTCCCAATGGAAAGCATGGATGCTGGAACAGGCTGCCGTGGTTTACCACCATTACTGACCGGATTGCAGAGATTCTCGCCCAGCAATTTGGGCAGGCTGGTATGCTCGAGCCGGCCGGGAACGAAGAGTAGCCATTGAGGTTCCCGGTGGCGACGTGTTTTGAGGAGAATGTCGAGATGCTTATTCGAGAAGGACGACTGGGGCTGGCCTTTTTGTTGGTTGGCGTGTGCACTACGGGACTGTTTGCAGATGATGGCGTCGGCGTGAAAAAAGTCACGCCGGTTCCGCGAGACGTGCAGCCATCGCAAATTCCTGGCAGTCGGCCGCGGAATGTCGTCTTCATTCTTTCGGACGACCACCGCTACGACGCGATGAGTTTTCTCGGCCATCAGTTCGCTGAGACGCCTCACCTCGATTCGCTCGCGGCAAATGGCGTGCATTTCAAGAATGCCTTTGTGACAACCTCACTCTGCTCGCCAAGCAGGGCCTCGATCCTCACCGGGCTCTACACGTTTCGGCACAGGGTCATTGACAACAACCGGCTTGTTCCCGAGGGCACGATATTTTTTCCGCAATATTTGCAAAAAGCGGGCTATGCCACCGGCTTTGTTGGTAAATGGCACATGGGCGGGCACCACGACAACCCGCGGCCCGGCTTCGACTACTGGGTGAGTTTCAAGGGGCAGGGGCACTACCTGCCGCCCAACCCCAATTACACCCTCAACGTGAATGGAAAGCGGGTGCCGCAGGACGGCTACATAACGACCCTGCTCACCGACTACGCCATCGAGTTTCTGGAGCAGCAGCAAAAGGACAAGCCGTTTTTTCTCTATCTTTCACATAAGGCCGTGCACTCAAACTTCACGCCTGAGGAGCGGTACGACGGCAGGTTCGATGACAAGCCATTCGCCCGCCCGCAGAGTGAAGCCAAGGTTGTGGGGAACAGTCGCAACCTGCCTCGCTGGCTGCTTGATCAGCGGAACAGTTGGCACGGGGTCGACTTTCCGTACCACAGCGAGCTCGATATTGAGCGGTACTACAAGCGGTATTGCGAGGCGCTCTGCTCAGTCGATGACAGTGTGGGGGCGGTACTCAAGCAACTTGAGAAAATGGGCATCCGGGATGAGACCATCGTCATCTACATGGGCGACAATGGCTTTATGTTTGGGGAACATGGCCTGATCGACAAAAGGGTGGCGTATGAAACGTCGATCCGGGTGCCGATGTTGATGCAGTGCCCCGATTTGATCAAGGGTGGAACGGTGATCGATGAAATGGTTGCCAACATCGATATCGCTCCGACAGTGATGGAGGCCATGGGGCTGGAAAAGCCCGCCCATATGGACGGTGAGAGTTTCATTGACCTGGCGAAGGGGCTTGATGTCTCGTGGCGAGATTACTTCCTCTACGCTTACTACTGGGAGAAAAACT
>CAZKSP010000093.1:0-9097 GCA_964555385.1 uncultured Chitinophagaceae bacterium | reverse complement strand
AGGGCGGCTGACTGTCCGTGAAATAAGCCTTCCCTGGCCTTTTTCCATCTGGGCAACACCCCGAAACGCCCAAGGTTTTCCGGGGTGTCGGTCGCCACATCTGGCGGTGAAAGACAACTTCCCCAGCCTGCTAATGGACTGACGCTGATCGGTGGCCTCAACAAGATTCACCTCACCAGCGTTCACTGCATTACCCGCGGGCAGCCGCAGATGGAGTAGCCAGCCAATACGGCAACTGCCCTGCCGCCGGAAGGTTACAGACTCGAGCCGAACAGATACCTTCGCAGGCGGCGACCTGAGCAAGGGCCTCGGACGAGGGCTGCTGGTCGAGGTTCAAGACGCCGATGGCATCACCACCCGGTGCAGAGCGGCCGACGGTCATTTGGGCGATATTGACGCCGCTCCCACCAAAAGCAGTCCCCACCCGCCCAATGATGCCGGGCACGTCCTGATGAGTGAATACCAGCAGGGAGCCGTCAAGGTATGCCTCAAGCCGGTGCCCCTCAAGCTGAACCAGTCGCGGCATCGACCGGCCGAACAGGGTCCCTGCCGCACGGTGAACATGGTCACCGGCGACCAAGTCAACGGCAACAACCGAACTGAACGCCCCCGGATCGGAACGACTCTGTTCGACAAGCTCAATACCCCTTTCACGGAGCAACATCTCGGCATTAATAATGTTCACATCTTCAAGGGCAGTTTCGAGCAGCCCGGCAGCGAACGCGGCTGTCACCAGCCGGGTATTGCGAGATGCGATTTCACCCCGGTACGCAATCGAGACCGACTTCGGTGGCTGTTCATCAAGCTGCGAGAGCAGCACTCCGAGCCTCCAGCCAAGATCCAGAAATCCCCGCACCCCCTCCAGAGCGGCCGGGTCGATTGGGCTAGAATTGACCGAGTGCCGCACAGTTCCAGTGCGAAGGAAATCAGTCAGCAGATTGACACCCTCAATGGCGACTTGGGACTGTGCCTCCTCAGTACTAGCTCCAAGGTGAGGCGTCACGAGCACGCCCGGCTGTTCGAACAGCGGACTTTCAGTGCAGGGTTCGTTTTCAAACACGTCAAGCGCGACCCCGGCGATAGTTCCGCTCTGAAGGCCCTCAAGCAGCGCCTGCTCATCATAGATTCCTCCCCGGGCACAATTC
This sequence comes from uncultured Chitinophagaceae bacterium, assembly GCA_964555385.1. GTDB lineage: Bacteria > Planctomycetota > Planctomycetia > Pirellulales > UBA1268 > UBA1268. The sequence continues at coordinate 7,952 of CAZKSP010000093.1, read as the reverse complement.
ACCAGCCTCACACCGGGCTTCAGGATTGCCAGTTCTTCCTTCCCGATGAGGTGGCGGGTCTCGGCGGTCAGGGGGGTGTGGACGGTGAGGTAATCGACCTCCGGGAGCATCTCTCGGACGCTGCCAACAAGCTCAACTCCAAGTTCACTCGCCCGCTCGGCAGCAAGAAAGGGATCAAAGCCGACCACCCGCATATCGAAGGCCCGAGCCCGGCTGGCAACCGCCTGCCCGATTCGGCCCATTCCCACGATTCCGAGCGTCTTGCCCGCAAGCTGAACCCCCATGAACTTCCCCCGATCCCAACGATGCTCACGCAGGCTGGCATCGGCGGCGGCCACATTGCGGGAAAGTGCCAAAATCAGTGCAAATGCATGCTCGGCCGTACTGATGGTATTGCCGGCGGGGGTGTTCATCACCACGATGCCCTGCCGGGTCGCCGCCTGCTTGTCGATATTGTCGGTACCAACACCGGCCCGCACGATGGCCCGCAACCGTTGGTTCCCAGCGAGCACTTCTGCCGTGATCTTCACACCACTGCGGCAGATCGCGCCATCATGCTGCGTTAATGCCTCCCGCAACTCATTGCCAGCAAGTCCCGTTCGCACCTCATAACTGATGCCATTGGCTGCCGCCGCATCGAGCAAGGCGATTCCGTCAGGGCTGAGTTTGTCAAGCACGATGATCGATGGCATGGCTACGCTTCGGCGGACAGGGCCGGGTTCCTCTAGAGTTCGTTGTGGCTGTTGTTTGTTCTGATTGGCGTCGGCGGCATATCAGGGAACCCGCTGAAGCCAGACCAACCTGACCACGGCGGTGAGCGACTGGCTTGCTAGCTAACTGCGGGCATTCTTGAAGTCGTTCATGAAGTCCCGCAGAGCCAGCACGCCAGCCTCTGGCATTGCATTGTAAACACTGGCCCGGATTCCCCCCACCGATCGGTGCCCCTTGAGATCAGAGAGCCCATGACGGGAGGCTTCCTCTAAAAATGCCTGCTCAAGTTCAGACGATGGCAACCGGAAGGTGACGTTCATCTGCGAGCGGCAGTCCGCCGCTGCATGACCACGATAGAATCCCTCAGATGCATCGAGAACGTCATAGAGGAGGGCCGCCTTGGCGGCATTCTGTGCGGCCATCTGGTCCAGGCCCCCCACCTCTCGAAGCAGCCAGTCACAGACAAGTCCCAACACGTAAATGGCGAAGACCGGCGGTGTATTGGGCCGAGAACCCTTGCTGACAAAAGTCCGGTAGTCGAGCATCGTGGGAAGACTGTCGGAGGAACGCTCGAGCAGATCTTTGCGAATCGCCACTGCCGTCACGCCGGCGATCCCCGCGTTTTTCTGGGCGCACGCGTAGAGAAGTCCGTATCGGTTCAGCTCAATTGGCCGTGACAGGAAGTCGCTTGAACAATCACAAACCAGCGGAGCGTCTCCCACATCGGGTAGTTGCTGCCACTGCACCCCTTGAATGGTTTCGTTGCTCGTGATGTGAACAAATGCTGGATTTTCGGAGAGGCCGATGTCGGTTGGTGCTGGCAGCCTGTCGTAACCAGTCTGTTCACCGTCCCAGGCGACGTGGGCTGGACCAACTCGCTGAGCTTCTTTGAGCCCACTCTTCCCCCAGGTTCCCGTCAGGATGTAGTTCGCTGCTGCCGACTGCCCTGAGAGCAGGTTCAGAGGAACCATCGCGAACTGGAGGCTGGCTCCTCCCTGAAGCAGCACCAGTTCGTGGTCGTCACCGAGCCCAATAAGGCTGCCAAGGTCAGCCAGCGTCCGCTCAAGAATTTCGTCGAAGGCCTTGCTGCGATGGCTGATCTCCAACACCGACATGCCAACGCCGGGCAGCGAAAGTAGTTCATCCCGGGCCCGCTCAAGTACCGCAAGCGGCAGGACGGCCGGCCCCGCCGAAAAATTGAAGACCCTGTCTGCCACCGTCGCCATGAATGTCTCCGTAGAGGGTCGGTCTGACCGACAAAGATCCGGCAAACCCGATTCGCAGAGAATACGGCCCGATCACCGGCAGGGTCAACGGGCGGCCCTTTCCCACCGGGATCATCGGGCCGCTGGCAAAACGCCGGTCGGTGGGGGACGAGCGGCGACGGTCGCAGCCGCCGCCTCGTCCTGAAGGGTCGCCACTTTGACCATCACGGTCGGCTGATTGCGGTCGAGTTCCAACGCCCGGGAGTAGCTGGCCAACGCCTGCTGGGTATCACCAGCCGCCTCTCTCATCTGGCCTCGGGCGACCAACGCCCGAGAATTATCCGGATCAACCGCCAAGGCAGCAGCCAGTTGCTCTTCTGCCGCAGGTAGATTCCCCTGCTCCTGGCAGAGGCGGGCAATCTCGATGTGGGGTTCCGGGCTATCCGGATCTTGGACCGCCCACTGCTCCAGTTGATCGATGGCCTCGTCTGATCGGCCAGTCTCAACAAGCAGCACGGCAAGGCCCCGCTGGCAAGCGGCATGGTCGGGGGCACGGGCGAGACAGAGGTGGTAGTACTGCTCGGCAGTTTCAAGGTCGCCAGGCCGGCTGAAGAGTTTCGCCTGCTGGTGATAGGTGGCGCCGAGGTTGTAGAAGCAGTCCGGGTTACCCGGCTGCTGGTCGAGTGCCCGCTGAAAGGAATTGACCGCTCCGAGATAGTTGCCCTGCTGGTAGAGCCGCACGCCCTCGCTGGAATCATTGGCGGTCAGCCGATGGCAGCCGATGGCCGAAACCGCTGCTACAAGCAACACGGCAGCCCCCCCGAGGCGATGATCAGAATGTGAAGAAGCGGATTGCGACATGGCAGCGTCTATTTGCACTCGACTCCTCCCGCCTGGCGTCTTCACCAGCCGAAAAAGGCCAAATAGACACTAGGCCAGATGCTAACAAGGCGACAAGGCCGATTCGCACTTTGCATCTTCTTCGGCGGGGAGCACACGGACATATCCGAGTGAGCGGACTACCGCCAGCATCTCGCTGCAGGTGGGGAACTTCCGACCAGAAGTCCGTTTGTACTGTTCGACTGCCTGCATGAACTCGACTTCGGCAGAATCATAGTTCCGCTCGCAGGTCGCTGGATCGACAAGCTGGCGGCGGCGGGAGGGAATAAGGCGGGCAGGCATTGAAATTCTCTCTGAAGGGAAACTTCGACCGGCGAATGGAACGCCAGGGCGACTTGGCTAGCTGGATAAAACCAACCAGTCGTCCCGGTCGGCAGAGAAATATGCCTCGCACTTACTGGGCAGGCGGGGCAGGGCGGGGAAAAAAATCTCCGGCTACCGTTTCTAACGGTTTTGCCAAAAATCAGGCCAGAACCGAGCCAATCACCGATTACCGAAGTATTTCCTCAATGCATCTGCAGCCGCATCCCGGCTGGATCCGTCGAGTTTGCTGTTCTTGGGAAGTTGGCCGGGCGTATTCCGTGACTTCAGGATTTCCTCAACCGCTTTGCTTCTTTTGGAGATATCCGAGTCACCATCCTTGTCGGCCGGCAGGGCGTTTTTATCGTCCTTCGACGCCATGGTGGTTTCGGCGGCGGCATCCTGGCTCTGCGGTTCGGCCGCTCCATGCACCACGGACGAGTCGTCATCGGTCGCCCGAATGGACCGGGTGGTGTCGTGCATCCCGGCCGGTGGATCACCCCCAAGGAGCAGTTGGGAAATGTCTTCGTCGGTGTCGAACTTGGGCTCGGGCGCAGCCGATACTTTGAGCTCGAGCGAGCCGACACGAACCAGGTCTCCATCGGCCAACCGCTTCGGCTCAGTCAGTTTCAGACCGTTTACAAACGTTCCGTTGCGGCTGCGAAGATCTTGCACCCACAGATCATCTCCCTTACGGATGATTGCGCAATGCTTCCGACTGACTTCTTCGCTGAGCGGCCGAAGGTCACACTCTTCGGCACGACCAATCAGCAGTTTGTCCCGTTTCATCGAAATCGCCCGGCCGGCGCGTTTGCCGCTGGCGATGATCAGCTTGGCGGCCATACATCGTGTCTCGATTTAAGATTTTCACCACGAAACCCCCTGAGCGCCAACGAACGTTGAGACAAATGAATTAAAGATTCGACCTCAGATACCTAAATCGTAGCACGACTCGAGGTGCATAAGCAATATCGAGAACCCGTGGATTTCTTCTCAACACGCGACTATGCAATTTGCGCAGCCACCCACCCAAGGGCGTGGTTCTCTCAGCGACGAGTCGTTCGTTGACCATCACAACGACAACCGATCCAGACGCTGCAAAAGGGGACGAATTGAGTTGATGCTCACTCGCCAAAAGCCCTTTGTCCCTCACCGATTCCTAACGCCGGCGTAGCCAATCGTCGGAAGAATAACGCGTAGCCTGCCGCAGAATATCAGGATCGTCAGCCAACCAAGACACATTCGCCATCTCGGTGAGTGGACCACCAAACCGCGTCGCCAGTCGGCGAAGCCAGCCTTCCACTACTTCCGAAGGATCTCCCCCTTCTACGTTAGCAAGCTCTGATAATCCGGCATGACTTCCAGTTCTGGCCATCAAGGGATGCCGCCTCAGGAGCAAGCTGCCGTGCTGCAACACCACCCCAGCCAGTCGGCGTTGGGCACTCCCGAGCACCTTACAACCGCCGGCCACCGCTTCGGCGACCGCAGCAGCGATGACGACATCACCAAAAGCACGGCGATTGAAGCATAGGAAACTATCGTCCGGTACTCTAGCTGCTAGTTCCGCATCGACCATGGCCGCTGCCACTCCACGATGACACAACTCTTCGACCAGAGCCCCGTGAACGGCCGCATAGAGATCCTCTGGTCGCCGAGCCCAGGGGTGTGTTGCCGGCAGGGCAACGCAGTAGGTCAGGTCGCTGCCGTGGACGATTGCCCCACCCCCGCTGGGACGCCGAACGATCGGCCAGCCAACAAGTTCGGCCAGCCCCTCAGTTTCGGAAAACGCCTGAAATCCACCCAGCGAGATGGTATGAGGATGCCAGCTGTAGAGCCGCATTAGCGGCTTGCCACTCTGCTCAGCAACGCGGGCCAACGCCTCGTCGGCAGCCATGTTTAAAGTGCCCGAAGCCGGTGGATCTCGCCAAACCGTCAGCTCACAGTAGTCCGATTCGGACAGCTTCACCGACGGCATAGCCCACTGCTGGCGAGTCAATGCGCATCACCTCCAACCAAGGCATCGTAGGCTGCCTGATCGAGAAGCGTCTCAAGCTGCCCGACATCGGCAGGCTGAATCCGGATTATCCAGCCGCTGCCGTACGGGTCTTCGCCCAATGTTTCAAGCCTTCCTGGCAGTTCGGCGTTGACGGCTACCACCTCCCCGGAGACAGGTGCGTAGAGATCACTGACAGCCTTCACGCTCTCGATTTCACCAAACGATTCACCTGCCTCGACCATGGCTCCGACTTCGGGCAGTTGCATGAAGACCAGATCAGTGAGCGCCTCGACGGCATAGGCTGAAACCCCGACGGTAACCGTCCCGTCATCCTCGCGACGAGCCCACTCGTGTGATTTGGCATAACGACGTGATTGTTCCATTGAAAGCCTCCTTGGGTCCTTTGAGAAATTCGATCGAAGAAAACGACCGGGGCCGCCTAGTGAGCACCGGCAAAAAATTTGTTGTCAGCTTGCTTCCCGGGGACGGCGATAGAAGGGCAGGGGCACTACCCGGGCGGGCAGCCGGGTCCCCCGAACTGTGGCTTCAAGCTCGGCACCGACCGCTGCCGCCGCTGGCTCGACCATCGCCATCGCGATACCGCAGCCGAGGGTCGGTGAAAAGCTGCCGCTTGTCACCTCGCCACAGGCCTGCTCTGTCCCTGGCGGCAGGACCATGTCGCCCGGACGGGCGGCCCGCTTCCCGTCAAACTGCAGGCCTACCCGCTGACGTCCACCAGCGCCCCGACGGGCCACAAGTTCGGCCGCCCCGGGGAAGGTTCTGCCATCTAATTCAATCGCCCGGCCCAAGCCGATGGCAAAGGGGTCAGTCAGCTCGTTCAGTTCATGGCCATACAGCGGCATGCCAGCTTCCAGCCGCAGCGTGTCGCGGCTGCCGAGACCGCAGGGCCGCACACCGCGGTCACCTCCGGCAGCAAGCAGCCGTTCCCACAGGGAAACTGCAGCCGCTGCATCAACAACGAGTTCAACACCATCTTCACCCGTGTAGCCGGTGCGGCTCACGATTGCGGGCGTCTCTCCGATCGTCGTTTCAGCTGCCCCATAGACCGGCAGAGCAGCCAGCATCGAAGTTGTGTCGGTGGCACAGATCTGTCTCAGCAGGCCCTCTGCGGCGAAGACCAGCGGTCCCTGCACAGCTATCATGGCAGTATCGGCGGTGCGGTCAGTCAGCTGCACCCCGCTGGCAGGTAGCTGACTTTCCAGCCAGCGGATCACCCGATGACAATTACTGGCATTGACCACAAGCAGCAGCCGGGGAGTGCCGCTGTCCGCGTCAGCCAACCTTGTCACAAGTGCATCATCAAGAATCACGGGCGTGCCGGTCTCCTTGACAGCCGTGCCATCGACACCCGTCACCAGCGTGTAGCGGGCCCGGCCGACCGCAAGATCAGTGACTCGCCGGGTGAGCAGCCCCTCCAGCCAGCTGAGTGCCTGCGGCCCCTCCACGAACACCCTGCCCATGTGGGACACGTCAAATAGCCCAGCCGCCTGTCGGGTAGCCTGATGCTCAGCAACGATCGACTCATACTGGACCGGCATCGACCAGCCCGCAAAGTCAACAAGTCGGCCACCATGCGTCTGATGCCAGGAGAAGAGTGGTGTCTTGAGCAAAACGATCGATGTCCTTCGGTGATGAGCGAGTGGGCCCGGCAGTCTACGGGATTCGGAAATGCTTCCTCAACCGAGGCCTGAGCGTTGACACGAAGCTTGCTCGAGCCCGCAGCTACCATCAGTCGGTCTTAGAGATTACCGGGTGAAGATTACCGGCCCTTGCGGCGGCCAGCTTTTTTCTTTCCAGCTTTTTTCTTCCCAGCCTTTTTCTTGTCGGCTTTCTTTTTTGATGGCCGAACTGATGCCTGACCACTCTGCGGCTCGCCGCCGAAAACTTTGAGCCGCATCGGCTCATCAGACGACCCCGTCCGCTTGTCCCGACGTTCGCGGCCGCGGGGCGTGCGGGCGGGCGGACGATGGCCTCGGGCATGGACCTTCCTACCACGGCCAAAAGTACGCGATCCCAGGGAGAACTCGAGTAGCCGTTTCTCGAGGTCGACCGCATCGACCCGCACCTGCACGCGGTCGCCAAGCCGAAAGGCATTGCCTGGTCGGTGCCCCGTCAGCGTGTGGGCCCGACGGTCATAGCGATAGCGATCGTCCGGTAGCCGCTCGACAGCGACGAGGCCCTCGGCCGGAAGCTCAATTCCTTGGACGAACAGGCCAAACCGCTCGACGCCCGTCACCACCCCTTCCAGCTCCGAGCCGATGCGTCCCGCCAAGAAGTGCAGCAGCTTCAACTTGACCAACTCCCGCTCCGCCGCCTCGGCCCGGCGTTCCAACTGTGAGCACTGCTCACCCAGCTGGTCGAGGCCCTCCCGTGGTGGTCGCTTGCCGGCGGCCAGCCGGTCAATCGCCCGGTGGACGGTAAGATCGGGGTACCGCCTAATCGGTGAGGTGAAGTGGCAGTAGCAGTCACTGGCCAGGGCGTAGTGTCCGTCCTCCTGCGGCCCGTAGGCGGCCCGGGTCAGGCTTCGTAAGACGGCATAGTGAACGGCATGTTCCTCGGGACGCCCCCGGGCCAGATCGAGCAGCCGCTGCAGCTCAAACCGACTTTCGAGTGAGTCAACCTCGAATCCCAGCTCTGAGACAAACTCGGTCAGCTGCCGGAGCTTCCGGAGATCGGGGGCGGGGTGGATGCGACGGAGAAAACCGGCTTCGGCCCCGGCCAGCAGTCCCGCCACCGCCTCGTTGGCCGCCAGCATGAACTCTTCGATGATCTGATGGCTTTCGGTGTGGGCCACCACATGGGCACCGCTGACCTGGCCC
>CAZKSP010000092.1:0-9147 GCA_964555385.1 uncultured Chitinophagaceae bacterium | reverse complement strand
CTCAGTCGTGGCGGTTTGTGACAGCGATCAGGTGCTGATGATGACCGCCCGGGGTAAGCTTCAGCGTGTCAACGTGGCCGAGATCAAGACGATCGGCCGGAACACCCAGGGCGTGCGGATCATGCGGCTGGATGAAGCCGACACGCTGGCAGCGGTGGTGCCGGTGCCTCCGAGTGAGCAGGAAGAGGCCGACGCGGTGGCCGAAGACGAGTAGCCGTCACGGCCGACGGAGGGCGAAAGGAACACTCGTGCGAATCGCAGTTGTAGGCACCGGGTATGTCGGCCTGGTGACGGGGACCTGTCTGGCTGATAGCGGGAACAGCGTTACCTGCCTCGATATCGATGCGTCCAAGGTTGAGCGGCTCAATCGTGGCGAGGTGCCGATCTACGAGCCGGGCCTTGAGGAGCTGGTGCACCGTAACGCCAAGGCGGGACGGCTCTCCTTCACAACAGAAACGGCTGTTGCCGTCCGTTCAGCCGAAATCGTTTTTCTGGCCGTTGGCACGCCGCCAAGTGCTGACGGCTCGGCCGATCTTTCGGCGCTTTGGAGTGTGGTTGCTGCGATCGCGCCGCACCTCGACCCGAACGTTATCGTGATTACCAAGAGTACGGTGCCAGTCGGCACTGCGGCGGGCATCGAGCGGCGGCTGCGAGAAGCTACGAGCCGTGACTGGCAGGTGGCCAGTAACCCTGAGTTCCTCAAAGAGGGGGCGGCAATCGAGGACTTTCAGAAGCCCGACCGAGTAGTGGTTGGGGTGCGAACGCCGGCCGTCGCCGAAAAGTTGCGTGCCCTTTACGCCCCGTTCCTGCGGACTGAAAACCCCTTTCTGGTCATGACGCCGGAAAGCGCCGAGATGACGAAGTATGTCGCAAATGCCCTGCTGGCGACCAAAATCAGCTTCATCAATGAGGTTGCCAACCTCTGTGAGCGGATGGAAGCGGATATTGACGATGTCCGCCGAGGTATTGGCCACGATAGCCGGATTGGCTTTGCCTTCCTGTTTCCGGGGGCGGGGTACGGTGGTAGTTGCTTTCCCAAAGACGTCCAGGCGCTCGCAGCCATGGCCCGGGAGCACGACTGTGACAATCGGATGCTGACTGCGGTACATGAGACCAACCGCGAGCAGAAGCAGGTGCTCGGCAAAAAACTACACGCTTTCTTTGGCGGCTCGCTTGCCGGTCGACGGATTGCGATTTGGGGTCTGGCCTTTAAGCCACGGACCGACGATATTCGTGACGCTCCTGCGCTCGATCTGATTGACCGCTTGCTTGATGAGTCAGCGGTGGTTCGGGTCTTCGATCCGGAGGCGATGGATCATGTCCGGGCCCGCTACGGTGATCGGATTGAGTACGCCACCGATCCCCTCGATGCGGCGACCGCCGCCGATGCCCTGGCTGTGGTGACCGAATGGGGTGATTTTCGTCGACCCGATTTCGCTCTCCTTCGGCAGACCATGGCTGCGCCCGTGATTTTCGACGGCCGCAACCTCTATGACCCAGCTGAACTGCGAGCGAAAGGTTTTTCGTATCACGCCATCGGCAAACTGCCGGTCGATGGCCGCGAGGGCTAAAGTTCTTTCCGCGAACAGAATGGCAGAAAGCACGCAGCAGGCTGGCTGCTTGTTGCCGCCCGTCGTGTGCTCCCTGATGAACCGAGTTTCATCGCCGGGATCGTTCCGCTGCGAAACAAAATGTGAGGCGATTGTTTGACACCCCGTTTTTCCGGCCGTTAAAGTTCCGGCTTCACTGTGCGTCAGAAGAGCATCTACTTTCGTTGCTCAGACGCGATTCCCTTCTTTTGGAGTTACCTCGCTCGTGAACATCTTGCCTGCCCTCTGTATCGCCCAAGCGACCTCATGGGTTATGCCTGTCTCCTTGTTGGCAAGCAGCGAATCGGGCCCCTCGGCCTGGTTCTTTGGTATCTACGGGCTGTTCTGGTTTGTGGGGCTTGCTGGTGCTGGATACGCCCTCTGGCAGGCGTGGCAGTTTTATCAGTGGATGGAAGGGCAGTCGGGGGGAACGGAAAAGAACATTGAGATTGCTGGCTACGTCCGGACTGGGGCCGATGCCTATCTCAGGCAGCAGTACAAGGTAGTGGCCGGCTTCTTCGCCGTGATCTTCGTGTTGCTGCTGTTCATGTCCTTTGGGCTGAATGTTCAGAGCGCCTGGGTGCCATTTGCGTTCCTGTCAGGCGGGCTCTTCTCAGGGTTGGCCGGCTGGTTTGGCATGAAGACCGCCACGCTCGCAAGTAACCGCACGGCGGCTGGTGCTGAGAAGAGCCTGAATGACGGCCTTCAGGTTGCCTTTCGATCGGGGGCGGTGATGGGCTTGACCGTGGTCGGCCTCGGCTTGCTCGACATCGTACTCTGGTTTTTCATCCTCTATTGGCTGGTGCCACTCTTCGCCGCACCGCTGTCGCTTGAGGAGATCACCGTCACGATGCTCTGCTTTGGCATGGGGGCGAGTTCCCAGGCACTGTTCGCCCGTGTTGGCGGCGGCATCTTCACCAAGGCAGCGGATGTCGGGGCTGATCTCGTCGGCAAAGTCGAGCAGAACATCCCCGAGGATGATGCTCGCAACCCCGCCACTATTGCCGACAATGTTGGCGATAACGTCGGCGACGTGGCCGGCATGGGGGCGGACCTCTACGAAAGCTACTGTGGCAGCATTCTGGCAACGGCTGCCCTTGGTGTGGCAGCCTTTGCAGGTCCCGCTGAGGCCGACTATTTCCTTCAGTTGAAGGCCCTGTTCCTGCCGATGTTGATCGCTGCGGTTGGGATTGGTCTGTCAGTCTGGGGCATCTGGCAGGTCCGAACTGACGAGAATTCGTCGCAGAAGTCACTGCTAGCCGCCCTGGCCCGCGGCATCAATCTCTCGACCATTGCCATTGTCGGCGCGGCTGTGATCCTGACATTCCTCCTGCTGGGCTGGTCGCACATTGGAGTGTCTGTCAGTGTAATCGTCGGCCTGGTTGCGGGCTGGCTGATTGGCAAGTGGACGGAATACTCAACCAGTAATGAGTTTGCCCCAACCAAGGAACTGGCCGACCAGGCACTGACTGGCCCGGCGACCATCATCATCGGCGGTGTCGCTGAAGGGATGCTGTCGGTCTGGGCACCGGTGCTGATCACTGGCGTGGCCACTCTGCTGGCGTTCGGCTTCGCCAATGGCTTTGACTTCAGCGACCCGAACGCCTTTGCCCTGGGTCTTTACGGTGTCGGTATTGCGGCCGTCGGCATGCTCTCGACGCTTGGTATCACACTGGCGACCGATGCCTATGGGCCAATTGCTGATAATGCTGGTGGCAACGCCCAGATGGCTGGCATGCCTGAGTTTGTCCGGGAACGCACCGATGCTCTTGATGCCCTCGGCAACACCACTGCCGCCACCGGCAAGGGCTTTGCAATCGGCTCGGCGGCGCTAACGGCCTTGGCCCTGCTGGCGGCCTATGTGGAGGAGGTGCGGATCGGCTTTGAACGCTGGGGTGAAGCTGCGGTGACCGTCACCGAGAGTGGTTCTGCCCAGCCAGGTTCGTGGGTCAAAGTGGCCGATGGCGTGCTGGTGAAAGCCGGGGCCACTCCGGCGGAGAATCAGACCTGGCTGCTGGTCGATAAGCGGGAACTTGTCAAGCAGGTGCCCGACTACGCTAAATTGCCAGGCGGTTCGGTGATTCAAAAGATGCCCGAGACCAAGCCACTTGAGGCTGCTCATGATCTGGTCGAGGTCAAGGCCGCCCGAATGGCGGACTTCATGCGTTTCTATGACGTCACGCTCATGAACCCTAAAGTGCTCGTGGGCATGTTTCTGGGAGCGATGAGTACCTTCGTCTTCTGCGCCCTGACGATGAAGGCCGTCGGCCGGGCCGCCAAGGGTATGGTCGAGGAGGTGCGGCGGCAGTTCCGTGAGAAGCCGGGCATCATGGAGGGAACCGAGACACCTGACTATGCTGCCCCGGTGGCGATCAGCACCAAGGCTGCCCAGCGGGAGATGGTACTGCCATCGCTACTCGCCCTGCTGACCCCGGTGGTCGCTGGGATTCTGCTTGGCGTTGGTGGGGTGATGGGCCTGCTCGTTGGCGGGCTCACCAGTGGCTTCTGCGTAGCGGTCTTCATGGCAAATGCCGGTGGAGCATGGGACAACGCTAAGAAGCACATTGAAAGTGGTGTCCACGGAGGCAAGGGAACCGAGGCTCACAAGGCGGCGGTAGTCGGCGACACGGTCGGAGACCCCTTCAAGGACACCAGCGGTCCCAGCCTGAACATCCTTGTCAAACTGATGAGCATGGTAAGTGTTGTTGCTGCGGGCCTAGTGGTGCGGTACAGCCTTGAGGCACTCGGCATCTTTTGAGCACGGGATTCGGCTTTCGCGTGATGGCGGATGACCCGACCGGGCCCCGGGCCGGTCTGCTTGCCACTCCGCGTGGTGAGGTGGCGACCCCGCTGTTTATGCCGGTGGCCACCCTCGCCTCGGTCAAGGGCGTCGATATTGGGCGGGTCGGGGAGACCGGCGCAGCGATGCTGCTGGCCAATACCTATCACCTGCACCTCAGGCCCGGTGAGGACTTGGTGGCTCGCTCCGGTGGACTGGGTCGGTTCATGGGCTGGTCGGGGCCAACGCTGACCGATAGTGGCGGGTATCAGGTCTTCAGCTTGGCCCAGCAGGTAAAGGTGACTGATCGTGCGGCGACCTTTCGGTCGCACCTCGACGGCAGTGCGGTGGACCTGACCCCTGAGCGGGCGGTGGCGATTCAGGAGAAGCTGGGCGCGGACATCGCGATGCAACTTGATCATGTGATCGGACTGCCGGCCGACCGCTCTGCTGTCGCCGAAGCGATGGAGCGGTCACTCGTCTGGGCAGAGCGGTGTCTTGCTGCCCGGCAGCGGGCCGAACAGGCTATGTTCGGCATTGTTCAAGGGGGGTTGGAGCCCGACCTTCGCGAGGCCAGTGCCCGCCAACTCAGGAGTCTGCCCTTCGAGGGCTATGCCGTCGGTGGTTTGTCGGTGGGGGAAGGCCCCGAGGCGATGGCGGCCTGTCTCAAGGCGACCATGCCCCACCTGCCGACCGACAAGCCCCGCTACCTCATGGGGGTCGGCAAGCCCGAAGACATCGTCAATGCGGTTGCGACTGGGATCGACATGTTTGACTGCGTGCTGCCCACCCGCTGCGGCCGCAACGCCCTTCTCTACACGTTCGCTGGCCCTCTCCGGCTGCGAAATGCTCGTTTCGCCGAGGATCAGGCCCCGGTTGAAGAAGGCTGTCCCTGCCTGGCCTGCCAGCACAGCCGCAGCTATTTACGACACTTGTTTTTGGCTGGCGAGATGCTCGGGCCCGTCTTGGCAACTATTCATAACCTCACCTTCTATCAGCGGCTCGTTGGTCGGCTGCGGGAGGCGATCGTGGCCGGACACTTCGGCCAGACCAGACAAGATCTTCTGCGGGGGCTGGCCGGCTGAGCAGCCTGTTGGGAGACTCTGGCCCGGGCAGTGACCGCTGGACTTGTCCATAGCGACTGCTGCCAACTACATTTTCCGGTTCAAGTCCATCCGTCAGCCCCCTGCAAAATCCTGTCGATGTTGTATTCCTGCCAGCTTTTCACCCTTGCCCCTCTGCTGGCAGCGGCCGAACCAGGGCCACCGCCCGGCCCGCTTGAACTGCTGATCACCTATCTACCGATGGTGTTGATCGTGTTCGCGGCTTGGATGTTGTTGTACCGACCAGAGCGGGAGCGGATGCGGAAACAACGGGAACTGCTCGCGGCCATCAAAAAGAATGATCGGGTAATCACCGCTTCGGGGATCTTTGGAACCGTGGCCAGCGTTGACCGGGAACACGATCGGGTGGTCCTCAAGGTTGACGAGGGGTCCAACGCCAAAATTACCTTTACGCTGGCAAGTGTCAGTCAGGTGCTTACAGAGTCGGATGCCGGGTTGACGGGTGAGCGGTCCGCGTAGGCCTACGCGAGAATTGCATAAGACGATTGATATCCTGACGAAAGAAGAGATCGATGAATCGTATGGACGGCTGGTTCGGAATGCTTGCCCAAACTGTTGACGGAGGTCTCGCGACCGCCCCGTGGTGGGAGGAGAGTTGGGCGGTCTGGGGGGTGACACTGGCGGTGGTAGCCGTTCCGACCTTTCTGGCCTGGCTGATCACGCGGCAACTTAAGGTTGCGAATCTCTGGGGTCGGCTGGCAACGGTGTTGGTTGCGCTTGCTGCTGGGCTGGTGGTGACCAGTCTTGGCTGGCCACCCCGAATGGGCATTGACCTAAAGGGAGGCGTGATCCTGGTCTATGAGATCGATGCAGAAAAGCAGCCCGAGGATGGCGTCAGCATGGACAAGCTGGTCGCCGCCGTCAGTCGCCGAGTCAATCCCGGTGGCCAAAAAGAGGTGACAGTCCGCCAGTATGGCCTCAACCAGATCGAGGTTATTGTGCCGGAGGTCGATCAGGCCGAGGTCGAACTAATCAAGCGGATTGTCTCGAGCGCCGGAGTGCTGGAGTTTCGGATTGTTGCCAATCCACAGGATCCTCGCCACAAGGATGTCATTGCGAAGGCATCGCGTTCGCCCGGGATGCAGGTCAGTGACGGTAAGCGGCCGATCGGCCGCTGGGTGCAGATCGACACGGCCAAGATTGACCCGTCCGGTGACCCCAGTCTGATCACACGACAGGCGGCCGACGGCAATCCTGAGGTGCTGATGGTGCTCGACCGGTTCGACGTAACCGGAGGCTATCTCTCCAGGGCATCCGGTGGCTACGACCAGAACCTGCAGCCTTGCGTCAATTTTTCATTCAATTCCCAGGGGGCGGCCTTGTTTGGCACGCTCACCAGTCAGAATCTGCCGGATCCAGCCAACCGGCTCACCAGTCGCCTCGGCATCCTGCTGGACGATGTACTGCTGTCGGCTCCAACGATCCGCAGCACGATTTCGAGTGACGGACAAATCACTGGCAGCTTTAAGCAGGCCGACGTCGAGTTTCTGGTCGGCGTACTGAATGCCGGTAGCCTGCCGGCAGCGTTGTCGAAGGACCCCATCAGTGAGCAGAAGATCAGCCCGCAACTGGGGGCCGACACGATCCGGTCTGGCGCCCAGGCAATGCTGCTGGCCACCATCCTGGTGCTTAGTTTCATGCTCGCCTACTACCGGTTTTCTGGTCTGGTAGCCGACCTGGCCGTACTGCTGAACATCGTGCTGGTGCTCGCACTGATGATCTCGATCAAGGCCGCCTTTACGCTCGCCGGGTTGGCGGGCCTCGTGTTGTCGGTTGGCATGGCGGTTGACGCCAACGTTTTGATCTATGAGCGGATGCGGGAGGAACTTGACCGCGGCGCCTCGGTCCGCATGGCCATCCGGAACGGGTTTCAGCGGGCCTTTTCAACGATTGTCGATTCAAATCTGACGACCCTGATTACTGGTGTCGTGCTGTTTTCGATCGGAACGGATCAGCTGAAGGGCTTTGCCGTGACGCTGATTTTGGGCCTTACGCTCAATCTGTTTACAGCGGTCTTCTGCTCGCGGGTGATCTTTGACCTGGCGGAGCAGACCCGACTGCTGAAGAGACTCTCGATGGCACGGTTCTTTGGCCGGACTGAATTTCAGTTCGTTCGTTGGGTACGGCCTGCGGTGATCGGCTCGCTTGTCTTCATTGCCGTTGGTCTTGCGGCCGCATGGCAACGGGGACAGGGGTTGTTCGATATTGATTTCACCGGTGGCACCAGTGTTCAGATCGCCTTCCAGCCTGATCAGGCCTTGGAAATTTCTGCTGTCCGTGAGGCCGTTTCAGGCCTGCCCGATGTTGCTGTCAGTTCAGTAACGGTTGGTGACGCGGCTGCGAACCTGCGGTACAAGATTGACACGTCACAGCGCGATGCCGCAGCAGTCGAGGAAACGCTGCGGGAGGCTTTCCCTGGCCGCCTGGCAACCTATTCGATGGGGTTCGGGGAAATCATTTCGTCAGCTGGCAAGGAAGCTGCCAGCGGTGCGGACACAGACGCTGCGACAGATTCCGACGGCGCAGCCAGCGACCAGAAGCCAGTGGCTGATGCCGAGGCAACCGCCTCACAGTCGTCAAGCGAAACGCTCGAGGAGGATGTTGTCTCGCTCAGTACGGCAGTCGAACTCGACTTTCCTCAGAAGATTAACCTGCCAACACTCAGAGAGACGATTGAGCAGGCCTTTGCTGCGGCAGGTCACCCGGAGGCGGCGTTTGAGTTGACTGCCCCGGAGATGACAACCCGATTAAAGCCCTACCGGACCTGGTCACTGTCGACCACGCTTGATCCTGATGCTACTCGGAGTGTGCTTGAGCAGGTCGCATCCAAACTGGCTGAAACTCCGATCTATCTGTCGGCAAATACAATCGGTGGCAAAGTCGCTGGTAACACCAAGGTGACGGCGGTCTACGCCTTGCTGGCCAGTCTGGTGATGATTGTGGCCTATGTCTGGCTTCGATTTCAGAACGTTGCCTTCGGGCTGGCGGCGGTTGTCGCGCTGCTTCACGACGTGCTGGTGACGATTGGCTGCCTCGCCCTCAGTATTTATGTTGCACCATTCTTGGGCTGGGCTCTCGTGGACGATTTCAAGATCAGTCTGGATGTGGTTGCTGCCCTCCTGACGACCGTCGGCTTTTCGATTAACGACACAATCGTGATCTTTGACCGGATGCGAGAAATCCGTGGAAAAAGCACCACTGTCACTGCGGAAATGGTTGACAAGGCTGTCAATCAGACCCTTAGCCGTACGATCCTTACGTCCGGGACGGCCTTGCTGGCCACGCTCATTCTCTACGCACTCGGAGGGCAGGGTATTCATGCCTTCGCTTTTGCCACGCTGATTGGAATTATCAGTGGCACTTACAGCACGATCTACATTGCCGCGCCGATTGTCCTGTGGCTGCAGGGACGACTGGGGACGGTGGCGGGCCCAGTCGCCCGGCCAGCGAACCAATCAGCTTAGTCTCCCGCAAAATAGACCTTGTGGCTCTTTCAGCCGAGGACCACTGGAGAGCCCCAAAGGGTTGGGGCTGTTCGTCGCGGCGCCATTCGATGGCAGGCCTTCTGCATATTTGGCGGAAATAAAGCTGCGCGGCCTCGTCATTGATGAGGATGCGGGTCAGGCTGATCTTTCCGTTCAATCGGCTCGTGACA
>CAZKSP010000091.1:0-9178 GCA_964555385.1 uncultured Chitinophagaceae bacterium | reverse complement strand
GATGGCCGAGGGGATCGGCGTATGGGTTGCCGTCGATGCAGTCGCCAGCCGGAGGCAGCTCGATCACGAGGTTGCCCTGCGGCGGCTTGAGTCGGCCGGGGCCGTTCTCACCACCACTGAGGCAATTCTCTTTGAATGGTGCCGCTCTGCCGACCATCCAGCCTTTCGGGAAATGCGAAAGCTGCTGCAATAAGATCTTTTAACCAGCCGGTTTGGTGAGGTCAGTGTCGGTCAGCGGCAAACCAGCATCGTGGCGGTCGGCGAGGGCGGCGAGCCGGGCAATTTTCGCGGCAGCCGATGCATCTCCGGATTGCTCTTCCCCCGGAGCCCGCCCGAAAACAATCACCAGATCATCCCCCCCGAGCAGTTCCCACCAGACGCCACCGTTTGCGTCACCGGCGGGAATCGCCCGGCACTCGGTCAGGCCCAGCTTCTGCCACTCAGGCCCGATAGCAGCCGTTAAAGCTGCTCCCGCAGCGACCGTTCGGTCTCCCCACGGCGAACCCTCCGGCCCCCGCGGGCTGGTCGAAATACCGGTGATCAGCGGGTATTCGGCAGCTGCTTCGGGAGTGAAGTCTGCGCTGGGCAACACTGTCGCCTCGGCGTCAATCGCCAGCAGCCCACCTTGAACTCGTACCATCGCCACTGGCACCCGGCAGCGAATGGTGACCGTTGCCGCAGCGGGATGGCGGGTCTCCACCTTCACAACCTGGGCCACCCAGGGGTGCATATCAAAGGCCCGGGCAAGACGTCGTTCCAGGCTCGGATCGTCCAGAGGCAGCGGAGTGTCAAGACTGGCACTTCGCAGTGCCTGCCACTTCAGATCGCTGGTGATCCAGTCGGGAATCCCAACAACCTCAATTGTTTCGCCGGTCAACAGTGAATCGGCATTACGTTCCAGCGCACCACCGAACTGCTGCCAGGCAACCCAGCCGGCGATGCAACTCACAGCAAGAATCCCCACCGCCCCAAGCAGCGACCGCTGTCGCCACAGCAGCCCAGCCATGCCACCGGATGAAGGGTCGGAGAAAGACGCAGCCACGGCGGACCTCACCAGACCTGGATGCGGGGCGACAGCTCAACCCCAAGCTGTGATCGCACAGTCGTCCGCACACGTTCGATCAGGTCACGAACATCACTGCTTGCGCACCCTGCCTCAGCCACCAGATAGTTGGCCTGCGGCTTGTAGACCGAAGCTCCTCCCACGCAGAGACCGCGGCACCCTGCCTGCACAATCAGCGACTCAGCCGTGGTGCCGACCGGATCTTTGAACATGACGGCCACGGTACGCGTTCCACTGGGCTGCTCGGCTCGTTCAACAATCCACTGCTTCTGCATTCGCTTGGTAAGCCGCTCGGGGGTATCGGCATCAAGATCGAACCGGGCGTTGAGCACAATGCAACCGTCAAGACTGCTCCAGCCTGACGAGAAGGCCAGGGCATCACGGGGCCGCTGGTCGGTGGTGCCATCAGGCTGCATGACTGTCACGCTGTGAATCCGCTGGCCAAGATTACTCCCGTGAGCGGCAGCGTTGCCGACGAGGCCACCACCAACAGTGCCCGGGATGCCAACCAGATCCTCCAGACCCGAGAGGCCAGCCTGCACCGTTGCCGACACGAGATGCACCAGCTTGGCTCCTGCTCCGGCCCTGACACTCTGGCCCTCGACATCGATTCCACAGAACGCCGGTGCCGAGAGGCGAATCACCATCGCGTCGAGGCCTTCGGTTGGCGCGAGAAGGTTCGACCCACCACCGATAATGCGCACCGCGATACCGCGTTCATGGCAACGGGCCACCACAGTGGCCAATGCCTCCACGCTGATCGGCTCGCAGAAGTAGTGGGCCGGACCACCAATCCCCAGCCAGGTGTGGCCGGCGAGTGGTTCAGCCACCTGCACCGTGACGGCGAGGTCATCAAAAGGGCTACCGGCAGCAGATGAATCAGTCTTGGCGGTCATGAAGTAGGGCTCAAACGAATCAGGAAGTCTGTCAAGGAGTGCGGCACGAGTAGCCGGTCTTCTGATGATTGTGCCGCACAGACCAAGCGTCCGTCCAACCGGCCGTGAAAAAGACTTTGCGGGGCTTTTTCCACGAACGGCTAGGCAACCCGGCGATCAGTCCAGCCAGCAGCCGGATCCTGGGCTAGTTCCAGCCAGCCATTCACCACTGCCTCAAGTGGCATGAAGGTATCGTCGGGATCGACGGGCTGCGGACTGAGGTTCGGCACTCGCCCCAGCACCAACAGACAGTCGCCTGTCCCCAGCCGCGACAGCTGCCGGTCAAGACGGGCGTAGGCGGCCAGGTCGCGGCTGCTCGCCTGCTCGGACGCGATTCCTCGCGGAACAACCTGGCTGGCATCACACCAACGGGCTGCTCGACTGGAAAACCGATCCCTTCCCCCCAGCCGCTCGGCCAAGGCCTCCTCGACCAGTACGACCAGCCGGCCCGGAGTGAGCTGCCGCAGGCTCGCCAACGTACGGGCGAGACTGTGACCGGTGGTGGGACGATCCACAAACGCGGCAAAGTCCTGGCCCCGGTCGAGCCGCCTGATCCGTCCGGCAATGCTACCGGTCGTCTCGAGTCCTCGGGCAATCCGTTCAGCCGGCACTCGGTACCGGGTGGCGATCGCAGCGGCCAGCACGGCGTTGCGAGCGGTATGGGTGACCGGCACATCAAAGCTCACTGGCATCACCACGCCGTCGCACCGCAGCAACAGAGTCTGTCCATGCAGGCTCCGCTCGACGGGTGAAGCCGTGACAGTCGCCTCAGTCCGCAGGCCGGCGGTGAAAAGTCCGCTAGTGGGATGCTGCTGCTGAAAACGACGGACCATCCGATCAACAAGCGGATCGTCCACATTTGCGACAAGGCAGCCCTCAGGAGCAACGGCAGCAAGAATTCTGTTTTTCACGGCATGGTAGGCCGCGGCGGTGCCATGCAACTCAAGATGGGCACGGCCAAGGTTTGTGACTGCCACGGTGTCGCAGCTGACACCGGCCAGCGCATGGGCGGCAAGCAGCCGGCTTGAGACTTCGACCACGGCGTGGCTGCAGCCACTCTGCTCGATCCGCCGCAGCCAGATCGCCAGCTGCCGAGCATCATTGATTGGCACCGCCCGAGGCTCGCTGGTGGTTGCGTCGACACACCCCAGGTCTGAGATCACTCCCACCCGCAAGCCAGCTTCAGAGAGCATCGATGCAGTCAACCAAGCTGTCGAGGTTTTGCCGCTCGTGCCGGTGATGGCAATCACCCGCAGCCGTGTTCCCTGGAGGCCGTCAACGGCGTGGGCCAGCCGAGCCCAGGCCCAGGCTGTGTCGGGCACCACACACAGCGGGACACCCGCAGTTGGCACCATCCGCTCCGCGACAATGCCCCCGGCACCCTGCGCAATCGCGATGGCGATCTGCTCGTGACCATCCTCTTCGTCACCGCAGCGGGCGACAAAGAGATCGCCCGGACGGCAGGCCTCGGGACGATCGGTCACCCGCACAAAGCCAATGTCGTTGCAGGCATAAAATCGGGCCGCCGGAAAGAGTTCCGAGAGCAGCCTCCGCTGGCTGTCATCACCAGAGCGGCCGCTCCGGCCTGCGGCATCATCAGTACGATCAGTCATTCCAGCGGCCTCCTGCCTGCATGGAGTTTGGCGGCCCTGTCCACCACATCCTTGCGGCGAACCGATCCGGGCCATCCGGCGGTCGATCATCAATCGGGCCGTCGCCAGCTCGATCAACACGGCGGAATTGTCAGGAGCGTGCAAAGACCGTCAAGATGAGTTTTCGAGGACGGCAGAAACCCTGCTAAAACACCGCGGCCAGCTTTCTTGCCCCAGGTTTTGCAGTTGCCGTAAACCCACCGCCTCTGGCAGGCTATCAAAGGGTTTTTCGCTCACACCACCCCTCCATTCCGAGTTCTCCACCGCACAAAGCCCAGTGATGCCCTCTGCTCACAGCCTGCTGTGGATTGGTGACCGCCAGGCAACGCTCGAGTTCCAACTAGCCGCTTCCGATTCCGCTGCCGTGCTCCCACTGCGGCAGGTGCCCGACGTTGCGACAGCGATTGATCTGCCACCACCAGATGACGCCACGCTGGCACCAACCATTGTCTGCCTGGCTGAACCGCGGCCTGGACTCATCCGATTTGCTGACGTCATTGCGTTGTCCCGGCGCTGGCCGCTGGCACGCATCGTCAGCGTCGCCTCCTGCCTCGCCGATGGCCAGCGACGAAGTGGACCGACATTGCCCGGGGTGTTGCCCGTCCCCTGGCACGACTTTTCGGCTCGTCTGCGGTATTGGCTTGCCGAGTTGGCCAGCGGACGGCCCGGAAGCCTCGGGTTTCCCATAACCGCCCGCCGGGATGAACGTTGGCAGCCTTCGGGGCCGTCCGGCGACGCAGGCAACACGCACCGCCGGCCCCAGGTGACGGTCGCGGCCGCCACTCCCGCCACCACCGAAGCTGTCAGTGACCTGGTCAGAGCCGCCGGTGGGCAGGTGGTGCAACAGATGGCTGGCCGACCAGATATTGCTGACGAGTCGCCCTGCATTGTCTGGGACTGTGGAGAGTGGCTCGACAGCACGCTTGGCTGGCTCCATTTGCTGGCCGGCCAACGGCCCGGACGGCTGATCATTCTGCTCTGCTCATTCCCGCGGGGTGACACCGTGGCGGCGGCCCGGGCAGCCGGCGCCGCGGCGGTACTGGGCCGCCCGGCCGACCGAGAAGCCCTTTCCGGTCTCCTGCTTCAGGGCTGATTCGGACTATCACCCCGACGGCACGATTGCTACCGTTTCGGCCGGTCTTCCCCTGCCTGCGGTACTCGGACGAGGTTTTGCGTGGTCGTTTCCTGCTCTGTTCTGTCGCGGCTCGCCTGCCTGCTGGTGGCGGTGGGGGCAGCCGGCTGCGCCCACACCCTCGTTACCTTTGATCCTGATGGACGACCACTACTCTGGCAGCGGTTCGACCAGTCGTTCCACGTCACCGAGGCTGCGGGCCTTGCGAACGTCTTCACCTCGACCGACCTGCCACAGCAGACCGAACGGCGGGTGGGCCAACTGCACATTCACGCTGATTTTCCGCTCGCTGGCCAGCACCGGCTGATCCGCGAACTTGACAATCTGCGGGTTTCGATCAGCCAGCAGCTTGACCTGCCGATCTCAGACGAGCCGATTCATCTCTATTTGTTCGCCGACCTTGAGGACTACCAGAGTTTCGTGCGACGGCACTTTCCACAGTTTCCGACCCGACGCGCCTGCTTCGTTGAAACCGACACGACGCTGGCCGTCTTTGCCGCCTGGCAGGAACGGATTGCCGAGGACCTACGACACGAGACGACGCACGGGTACCTGCATGCCGTTGTTCCCGGGTTGCCGCTCTGGCTGGATGAGGGACTGGCCGAGTTCTTCGAACTGCCGGAAGCGTCGGTGGGCCTGCACGAACGACATACCGCCCATCTCGCCGGCCGGCTGCTGGAGGGCACCTGGCAGCCCCACCTCGAGCGGCTTGAAGCCCTTGAAGACGCAGCGGCAATGTCGCAAGACCACTACGCTGAAGCCTGGTGCTGGGTGCACTGGCTGCTGCGGACAACCCCCGAACGTCGGCAACTGCTGGAGCGTTATCTGACTGACCTCCGACATAATCCCATCACCGCTCCGTTGTCGGTGCGACTGCGGGAAGCCGAGGGCCCACCAACCGTTACGACAGCGGCCGTCCGGGAGCATCTGGAACTGACCGCCGCCAGATGATCTGTGCAGTCGTACCAATCACGAAAGACCCTCCGGCTTCTCAAAGATGGTGCCATGCTCGGCGATGGCGAAGCCAAGTTTTTCGACCAGACCGGCCGCCGGCCGGTTGGTATCGCTGGTATGGGCCTCAACAAGGGCCACGCCTTCCTGGGCGAGGTCGTGCATCGCCTCAGCAACGAGATACTGAGCCAGCCCCTGTCGTCGCTTGGGGCCTTCGATGTCGACGTGCAGCAGGCCGGCGGCAACTAACCCCCAGGCCTGCGAGAGTGGCTGCATATCCCAGAACGTCGCGCTGCCGAGCAGCTCCCGAGCCTTCGTTCGCAGTTCGTACCGCCGCAGCGCCACACCGGTGGTGGTGGCCGCCTCCCACCATGTCCGCCGCTCCGGCTCATCGATGACATGCATCACTGTTGTCCGGCGGACGGCGACGTGCAGCCGGTTCACCGGCACCCGAAAGCCGTCGAGTGAGCGGCGATGAACGGCGATTCGTTCAAGGCTGCGGTAGCCGGCCCGGACGAAAATCTGTTGCATCGTCGGGGATGAGTCGAGGATCCCTGGCAGATCAGAGCCACCGTAAAGCCCGAGATAGAACCCACGAAACTGTCCGCTGCCTCCACCCTGCAGGCAGGTCGCTCCGCGGGCACGCAGATAGCGCTCGCTGCGTCTGAGCAGTTCATCGCCAATCACCTGTTCCGCCTCATGAGGGACCACCACAACCAGCAGCGTCGAGCCGATACTGGTGTCGATCGACTGGCGGTCAGCAGCGGCCCCGAAGCCGGCGTGGGCAAAGCCGACCACCCTGCCGTCATCGACCGCCACGAGCAGGCCCTCCCGGTCAAAGTACGGCTTGGAAAATACTCCGGCCTCAAGAATCGCAGTCGTCATTGGCTGCATCGCCGACGGCCCCAGCTGGGCGGCACGCCAGGCGTCGGCCAGCCGCGGAGGATCGTCGTTGCGGAAGCAGCGGTACTCGATCACGCTTGTGAAACTCCCGGGCCAGTGGCTGGCGACTTCCGAGGCCGCACGAGAATGCGGCCGGCCTCACAGCGAACTTCGTAGACCTGCTGGCGAACAGTTTGGGAATAGCGATGCCGGCCGCTGGTGATGTCAAACTGCCAGCCATGCCATGGACAGGTAAGGATTTCGCCGCAGAGCACCCCTGTGCCAAGCGGTCCACCCTGATGCGGGCAGAGTCCGTCGATGGCATGGTAGACGCCATCAACGTTCGCCAACGCCACCATCCGGTCACCCGCTACCCGTTCAATGCTGCTGCCCGGGGGGCAGTCACTTTCAGCCGCTATGTCAAACCATTCCGCCATCATGCCAACAGCGTGGGTACCGGGATTCTTGCCAACCAGCGATTCATTCGTTTGCATGCCGCCACAAGCTTGTCCGATCGAGTCCGCGGCGACTATGCGTTTCGCGCACCGACAGTCTTCCGAGGGCAACCGGTCAGGCAACCGCCCGCTCTGGGCTCGTGCCCGCCTGAGGTGCTGACTGCGGGAAGCACCGCCAGCGTCGATGGACCCACCAATATTGGCCGGGCCGCCGCCGAATGGCACCCTCAAGAAGGGCCGTATACCACTGCGACAGCGGCGTGAGCCCTTCGGCCTCGGGCCGGTCTTCCCGGGGATCAAGAATGCCCTCAACCCGGATGTCGAAGCTGAACAGCCCCGCCCGGCGAGTTGCTGAGCAGACGATCACCGGAGCCTCGGACGAGAGGGCAAATACGCCAATGGCTTTGTGGACACTCGCGGGCCGGCCAAAAAAATCGACTCGGCAGCCCTTGGGGCCCGCGGCCTGGTCGCCCAGCAGGCCGATGGCCCCCTGCTCTTCCAGCACGGCGGCAACATCGGGGGCGCTCCCCCGCTTCGGGAGAATCGTCTGGCCTCGCGACTCCCGAAAATCGGTCACAAACCGATCGAGCAATGGATTGTCGAGTTCCCGGGCCACCGAGAAGAGTTTGAAGCCGAAGACCCCAAACAGGTAGGCCGCCATTTCAAAGTTGCCAAAGTGACCGGAAAGCACCACTTTGGGCCGGTCGAGCCACATCGTGCGAACGAACTGCTCCATGCCCTCAATCCGCAGGTGCCGCCGCCAAGTGGTCTTGCGAATGACCCGTGGAGCGTGGGCGATCTCGACCACCATCAACAACAGGTGCTCCCACATCGCCCTGGCAGTATCGCGGCACTGCTCATCGGTCCAGTCAGGGAAGGCCTGCCTGAGGTTGTCACGGACGACCGTCCTGCGGATTTTTACCCGGTTGGCCAAAAAGTCAGACCAACTGCGGGCCTGCCGCTCGAGGAAGGGCCGCGGCAGCATCTGCACAATGCAGATCGCCACCCGAACGACGATGTAGGTGAGTCGGTCGACCGCTCGACTACCCAGGGTTCTGTCCGCCATAACGCTCCTTCGACTCTCGGCCACCACCGGCACTCCACGCCGCCACTGGCTGCAGTGTCCCGCACACCTGACATTTTCACCAGATCGGTTTTTCAGCCACTGTTCATTCAGCCCAGAGGTGTCGATTCGGGCCGGGCAAGCAGCAGCAGGCCGACACTCACGGCGTTAAAGAGCGCATGGACCACCATGCACGGCAGGACGCTACCCCGCTGGCGGGCCAGATAGCCGGTCGCCAGCCCAAAACCGATCAGCGGCACCCAGCCCAGGCCATGGCCGACATGGGCCAGCCCGAAGGCGATCGCCGAAACCACCACCGCCCGATTACCCATCTGGGTCTCCAGCCAGCCCTGCAACACCCGCCGAAAGAAGAACTCTTCGGCAATCGGAGCGGCAACCACCGCCGAAAGTAGCACGAGGCCGACCGCGTAGCCGCTGCCGTCGGCTGCCAGAAAGTCAATGACCGGGTGCTGATAAGAAACGACAAAGTGGTCGAGTAACGCGGCGACTGCCAACAGCGGCGGCACGATGATCACCCAGGTGGCAACGGCCAGTTTCAAGCCCTCCAGCGGCCGCGGATCACGGAAACCAAGATCTGTCGCCGTCGCACCCCGCAGTCGCAGCACGAGGCCAGCCAACGGCGTGAAGACGAGCATTGCGAGGGCGTTGGCCAACAGCCGGGGGCCAAGGCTTGCGGGAGCGTCCGCTCCTTCGGCCGACACCCCATCTGTGAACAGGATGCGGGTCTGTTCGCTGGTAATCAGTGACCCAACCACAGCCTGGCAACCCAGGAACAACAGAAACAGCCACAACACGTCGATCCCCTGCCAGGGGACCGGCTGATGCGGGCGGGGCAGCACCAGTGGGCGGCCCGCCTGGGCACGGTAAATCAGCCCGATGATGCCTAATCCGCTGGCCAGGCAAGCAATCAACGCAATTGGACCGAGCAGCGGAATCACGTGGCCGACCTCAACAGCGGCCTAGCGGCAACGACGTATTCGACGCCCGACCAGATCGTGGTGACCACCGCCAACCAGGCAACCGC
>CAZKSP010000090.1:0-9199 GCA_964555385.1 uncultured Chitinophagaceae bacterium | reverse complement strand
CTTTACGCTGGGTGTGCTCGGTGGGGCTCAAAGCGTTGAGGCCCTGCTGCGGCTGGCAGCTGATGACAACGCCGATGTGCGGGCAAACGCAGCGTTGGGGCTGGCGCGGCTGGGCAACAGCGAGGCTTATGACGCATTGGCTGAACTGTTAGCAACCCCGGACATCGAGACAACAGCAGCCTCATCTGATCAGGAGCAGTCGCAGCGGTACAAACGGGTGCTCCTGGTGGTCAATGCTCTGCGAGGTGTCGCTTTGTTGATTGATGCCACCGGCGAGCAGCCGCCGGGTGCAGTGACCGAGCAAGTGGAAAAGCTGCAAGGCGACAAGGTTGCGGAGGTTCGCAGCAGTGCTGGAGCGATGCTCAAGAAAATCAATCGCCTCGCGGGTGAGTGAGGTGGGGCGCCAGTCGCAATTCGGCAGCAGCGTGACAGTCCCATAAGGCCTGCCGCTCCTGATATGCCCGCGTCCCTTACTAGATATTCGCGCCGGCCATCTGGGCAGCCGTTCTGTGCTGCTCGGTGACAGAATGTCGACCGTACGCACCGGCGGAAGGTCACAACCCTGGCTGTTTGGCATTTCTCCCCAAAGCCAAGTCGGGCAGATGCCCGAGCTTTCCCTGAAGCCAGCGGCTAGCAATCTAAAAACTCATCCAACGCGTCCCGCAGCAGTTCGGTATCAGCTTCAATGCCGGTGAGTCGCTGAAAGTCGATGGCGAGGATTGCCGTGGCCACCTCCAGTCCATCCACCCGGCAGGCTCTAGCGGCGGTGGCGGCCTCAAGAACGGGCGATGTCTTGGGTGCGAGTGATGTGTCGACTACGACAAGGTCTTCCCGCAGCCCGGCCAGGTCGCGTGCCATCGGAAACGGCTGCTGCTCCGATGCCACGACAACTAGCCCTGCCCGCTCCGGAATCAACAGTTCATTTTCCGTCGACAGCAGGCTCGCCTGCCCACCCTCAATGCCGGCAATTGCCTTGACCATGCTGTCACCAGCGTCATTCCATGGGTCAGCGACGATGATCTCAGGCACGCCCGCCAATGTCAGTTCCAGGGCGGTTGCCCGGGCCAGTAGTCCACTTCCGACAATGACGGTGGGCGAGGCAGCGGGATCAGCGTGCAGCCGCACTGCCTCCAGCAAGCCACGGCCTAATGTGAGATGGCCGCTGAGGCCATCGGGAGTTCTTTCAATCAGACTGCAGCCGCCGGCGAATTTGGCCGCGGGGCTGATCGCAGCGAGCAGCTCAGCAGCCGGTTGCTGCAGCGAGCCGGCTAGCAGGCAGCCGCGAAAGTTCATGGCATCTAAGCCGTCAAGGGCTGCGGCCAGTCGTTCGGGCTGCACCTCAAGCGTCACAAACCGCCAGTCGATGGAGTCGCGAACAACCACTCGCTCGAATAAATACTGTGCCGGGGTGCCCGCCGCCGGATGTCCCAACAGCGCGATCACTTCCTGCAACGCTGGGTTGGTCATGGCTCCTTCCGCCAATCCAGGGGACCCAGATTTCGTTATACACCCTGCTCGATCACCGCGACAAACCGGGGGTCGTTGCGGATTGGGTCGAAGTCTCGCTCGGCGTTGGTCAGGGCTCGGAATCGATCGTCGGAGGCAATTGCCTGAGTCAGAAATGTGACCGCTTCGGTGACATTGCCCGCCAGCGAGTGATAGCACGAGAGGTTGTAGGAAAGGATCGGCTCCTCCGGGCAGGCGACCACTCCCTGCGTGAGGGCGGCGATCGCATCAGTCAGGCGGTCAAGCCGTTTCAGGCACCAGCCCAGCCCCAGCCAGGCAGCCGCTGACTGCTGTTGTTCGGCCACTGCTGCCCGAAAGTGTGGCAGGGCCTCGGCGAACCGTCCTAACGCTCGGAGGGCCTCTGCCCGCAGGACCAGCGACTCACCGGCCAGTCGGTTTTCGTCCGGCAGTTCGTCAAGCAACTCGATTGCCCGACGAAGCAGCCGTGATAATGCCTCTGAAAGTGGCACGTCCGATTGCCCGCCGAGTTCAGCCAGTTCGATATACCCCGAGGCCTGCCTCAGCAGCATCGCCCGCCGAGCCTTTTCGTTCGTGTTTTGAGGGGTTGCAGTCATGGCCGTTTCGACGCGGATCGTTGCGATGTCGGTCTGCATAGAAATAGTAGGGGGGGACGAAATCTTATGGAGCGGAACGAGCCGTTTCCGGATTTTTACGGCCAAAACATGCATTTTGTTCACTGCCAGCAAGTTTTTCGGTGGCCACCTGGTACGGATTTTGGCTCGGCATGTCACTAATCTCTATAGAAGGATGCTGCCGTCTGCCGCCAAAGGCGTGAGCGGTGCCATGCCCCCCAGAAAAGGGAATGGAGCGATTCCGATGAAACTGACCCTGCGAACCCTTCTGGCCTGGCGGGATCGGGTGCTACCCGAGCAGGACCACAACGAGTTGGACCAGAAGGTGGCTGCAACCGAACTGGCCCAGAAACTGGAGCAAAAGATTCGCGAGGTCCTGGCCAAAGCTGAACTGCCGGCCGCTCAGGTGCATGGCCGGGGGCTGGCAGCCAGCGCCAACAGCGTGGCGGAGTTTCTCGACAATGCGTTGGATCCTGAGCTGTTGGGGCCGTTCGAAAAAAACTGTGTTGATTCAGATGTCCAGCTCTGTGAGGTCGCTGAGTGCCATCATCTTCTGGCTGGTATGGCCGGTCAGCCTGAGCTGACAGAAGTTCTCAACGAGGAAGAGCGCCGGCGATTGGGTGAGGCGATCAAACGCTATTCAGAACAGCTGGCAGCAGAAACAGAGCACGCGATCGATGTGGCCAATGCCCGGGCTGTTCGGGCCGAACTCGACGCGATTGAACAGGGGAGGGGCGATTCTGTCGGTGAGCCGACGGCTGGACGCACGCCGCGGCGGCGATCACGGGGCCCGGTTGTTGCAGCGGCGGTGGCAGTCGCTTTGCTGATGCTGCTGGTGGTGATCCTCGGCGTACAACTCGCTCAGAGTGGCCGCACCAACTCCGAGCAGCAACTTGCCGTGCGGCCGCCGGTGGCTGACGTGGTGCCAGCTGCCGTTGCCGAACCACCTGTGGCTGTGGTTGACGAATCGGCACCCCCTGCTGCGGCGGTTGGTTTGGGCGAACAAGCTGCTCCACCAGCAGCCGCTGTTGACCAGCCGCTGGTGGTTCAGCCAGAGGCTGCCGAGCAACCCGAAATGGCTGTGGCTACGACCAGCCCGGCAGAGGCCGACGTTGCAGACTTGCCAGCGACTGGGGTACCGCCGCCGCCCACAGTTGCCTCAA
This sequence comes from uncultured Chitinophagaceae bacterium, assembly GCA_964555385.1. Lineage (GTDB taxonomy): Bacteria > Planctomycetota > Planctomycetia > Pirellulales > UBA1268 > UBA1268. The sequence goes on along the minus strand of CAZKSP010000090.1, from coordinate 5,937 downwards.
TGGCCAACCGTCCCCAGGTGCCACAGGGAACCGCCATGGCCATCGCCGCCACCACTCCTCCAATGACGCCTCAGCCTGCGGCTTCTGCGTCGGTGGCTGGGCCGAATGCAGTCGCGCCGACCACCATCGCCGCGGCTTTTCCAGAAGCAGAGGCCACCCCACCCGTGCTTGGCTTTCTGGACAATGATGCAATTGTTGGCAGCGGCTTCGTGTTGCACCGTACCTCGGCAGCTGATCCAGCTGAGCTGGATGGCTGGCAGTGTCTGCCTGCTGGTTCACAGTTATCCGTTTACGACGAGGTGTTGGTGCCACCCGGGCTGAGCCCCAGCTTTAGTATCGGGAGTGTGCAGGTGCAGATGCGACCCCGCACCCACGCCATACTCAAAATTGACAGTGCCGGAATGCCGAGGGTCGAGTTGCTGGACGGCAGCCTGATTATTCGCTCGTCCGATAAGGCGGCTCAGCTGGGACTAACAGCTGGCGGCCTGAAAGGCGTCATCCTTTCGGGGTTGCTGGGTGGCGTCGCAGTTGATGTCAGCCGACTCCCCGACAGTGAGCTAGCCGCTCGACAGACGACGCAGGCTCTCGTGGTCCGGCTGGTGCCGCTGGCGCAGCCCATCAACTGGCGGCAGACGCAAGCGAGCGGCCTGCCTCCGCGGGTGCTGCTGCGAGGCCTTGAGGTTGCGGCCGAGCTGCGGCCGTTGGAGCTTGTTGAGTGGTCCGAGATGAGTCCACTTACGGCAACGCGTCAGGCCATCACCGAGCTGCCTGACTGGGCGACACCGTTGCGGCGGATTTCATCTCTTGAGAAAGACGCCAGCGAGGCACTGGTCGAAGCGGTTACCCGGGGCGAACCGCTGCAGAAATCACTCATCGAACTGTCGGTCGATCGGCGAATCGAAAACCGGATGATGGCAGTCGAAACACTCGCACTAGTCGGCCACTTTGACGAACTGGTTGAACTGCTCCGCGAACCGCCACCCAACGGACCAGCTGCCGGCCGCTGGGAGCAACTGGAAGGGCAGACGGTTCCATTGGCCTTCAGCGATCCGGAACTAGCACCGCTGCTGGAGAAAGCCTTCCGTGATCAGCTGGAAGCCACCCAGGCCCTTACTGCAATTGGGCTTGCCCGTCGTAATCTGCCTGCTCCATCGGCGGATGACCTGACGAGGCAACTGATCGATTTACTTGAAAACGAGGAATTGATGCTGCGACGGTATGCCTATGCCTGGCTCTGCGAGCGGTTTCGGCTTGAGCCCATGGAATTGATCCAGTATCGGGCCGACTGGCCTGCTGAACAGCTGCGCGATGGTGCCGACTGGTGGCGAAACCGATTGAAGAAGGGACTCCTGCAACCGCAGCAGCCGGGCTCTTCGGAAGGCAGCGGCGGGCAGTGAAATGGACCAGATTGGCCTGCAGAACCGTTGAAACACCGGTCGTTTGTTCCTTCCCGGCACCTCATCTATGCTCAAGACTAGTTGCGTAGGAGATTCGCAGCGGCGACAGGTTAGGCGGACAACTCGCGGCCGGGAGCATCCTTTTATCGGGGTGTTGCCCATGCTGGTGGGATTGGTGTCCAGCTGGCTCGTTTCGCGAGGTTGTGTGAGTCAGGGTTGATTCAGAAAGGATCGGTCTTGTGCAGATAAACGTATCGGCCCGTCATGGCCATCTAAGTCCCGTCTCACAGGAAAAAATTGTGGCAAAGGTGTCGCGGCTGCAGCGATACTTCAATCAAATCACGTCGCTCAACGTCACGGTCGACTTCGCCAACACCTCGTTGCCGGCCGTCGAAATCATTGCCTCTGCCGAACACTTTCACGAACTTGTCAGTCATGAAAGCTCAGCCAACCTCTGGCGGAGCATTGATGGTGCTGTTCAAAAACTAGAGCAGCAACTGCGGAAGCACAAAGAAAAGGTGCGGGACCACAAACATGCCGAAAGCACCCGGCGGGCCTGAGCCGCGGGGATTACGGATAGCGAAACAATGAAATTTTCAGATTTTGTCGCAGTCGAGGCGATTCGCCCCAGCATTGTCGCAACGTCCAAAGAGGGTGTCATCCGGGAGATGACGCAATCGTTGGTCGACGCTGGCAAGATTGCTTCCAACGAAATGGAAAGCATCGTCAAGGCGATCATGAAGCGGGAGGATCTAGGCAGCACCGGAATTGGCCGGGGCGTTGCCGTTCCCCATACCAAGCACCCGAGCGTCAATCGGCTGATTGGTACGGTGGCCATCAGCCAGCAGGGTGTCGACTTTGAGAGTCTCGATGGTGATCCGGTACAGCTTTTTTTCCTGCTGGTTTCGCCCCCCGACCGCCCGGGTGACCACCTGCGGGCACTTGAAAATATTTCGCGGCAACTGCGGGATGACACGTTTTGCAAGACATTGAAGGAGGCCACCGGCCCCCACGATGTCTGGCGGCTGCTTGAAGAAGCCGATGCCCAGAGCATCGCCTCGTGACCCTTTCATGAACGATCAGTCGATTGAATCTCCAATGAATCAGACCCATTCCCGTGAAGTCATCGTCGCACTCGAGCAGGGCTTGCATGCCCGGCCAGCCGACCTGTTCGCGCGGGAGGCCCGCCGCTGGCAGTCGCGGATTGAGGTGGTTGGCAATGCCCAGCGGGTCGATGGCAAAAGCATTCTCGATCTGCTGACGCTTGCTGCCGAGGAAGGCACGCGGCTGGTGGTTGAGGCGACTGGCCCCGATGCCCGGGAGGCGGTTGATGCAATTGGCAGCTTGTTCGACCAGAATTTTGCAACCGAGGTGGAATCGGTTTCGCACCCCAATACAACAGACCCAGAGAAACAGCCCCCGGGCGATGCTTCCGGGGAACGGGCGGTGGTCTAAACCACCGCCGCTTGGCAGTGAATCAACCATATTCCACCCCCGACTGGTGTCGGGAGTGGCAACTCGGTAACGGTCGCCTTCCGCGGCCCGAACCCGAGATCAAGAACTCAGACATAAAACAAATACAACCCAGACAAGGAGCCGGCGACGCCGGGCGCCTGGACAGTGGGACGCTGATTGCCGGTGGTGAGAACCATCGCCGGCCGATCTCCCTGCTTGGTCCAGCTGCTGCCTGCGTCACCGTGGGGCCATGCTCAAACTTCAAGGTATTGCCGTTTCGTCGGGGGTGACCATCGGCGAAGCGCTTGTGCTCGACAGCGAGGGCTTCCGGATTCCCCGGCGGTTCGTCGCCCGCAGTGCCGTTGACACGGAACTGCAACGTTTGTCGCACGCGGTGGCCGAGACTGCGGCCGAAATTGAGCGGAACCGTGATGCCATTCGCGAGGAATTGGGCGAGCAGTACGCGGCCATTTTTGATGCCCATCTGGCGATGCTGCATGACCAGCGGCTGCAGCAGGAATTAACCAGTGCCGTACGGGATCGTAACTGGTGGCCGGAATATGCCGTCAGTCGCACGCTGCGGAGATATGCCAAGGTTTTTCAGAGCCTCGACAATCACATCTCGCAGCGAGCCCACGATATTTATGACATTGAAAAGAGTCTGCTGCGAAACCTGTTGGGGCAGCGGCGAGAGACGCTGGCAGCAATCTCTGAACCGGTTGTCATCCTGGCCCACAATCTGACGCCAAGTGAAACTGCAGGCCTCGACCGCCGGTTTGTCAAGGGATTTGCGACGGAACTCGGTGGGCCAGGCAGCCACACTGCAATTGTTGCTGAAGGCCTCGAAATACCCGCGGTCGTCGGCATTGGGCCGTTTCTGGCCGACGTCTCTGGCGGTGAGCCGGTGATTCTTGATGGCAACCAGGGGGTTGTCATCCTGCAGCCTGATGAAGAGACGATCGCCCGCTATCGGCTGGAGGTTGAAGCAGCCGAGACGGTTGCGGCCACGCTCGACCGGTTGCGTGATCTTCCAGGCGAAACCACCGACGGCGTCCGGGTGCAGATCAGCGGCAACATTGAGTTTCCCGAGGAGGCAGAGCAATGCCTCCGCCGTGGCTGTGACGGTATCGGCCTCTACCGCACCGAGTTCCTCTATCTGACCAGCAAGCAGGAGCCAAGCGAGGAGGACCACTACCGGGCCTACCGCGAGGTGGTGGAGGCAATGAATGGTAAGCCGGTGGTCATCCGCACCCTCGATCTTGGATCGGACAAGATGCTGACCGAGACCAGCCCCGAGGAAGAGCGGAACCCCTGCCTCGGTCTGCGAAGCATCCGACTGTCACTGCGGCAGTTGCCGATGTTCCGTACCCAGCTGCGGGCAGTACTGCGGGCCAGCGTACATGGTGACGTCCGGGTGATGTTTCCGCTGGTTTCGACCATTCTCGAGCTTCGTCAGGCCCGGATGGTGCTGGCTGACGTGATGGAAGACCTCGCCGAGCACGCCATCGACTTCAACCCCAAGTTGCCGATCGGCATCATGGTGGAAACACCTGCCGCCGCGATGATGCTCGATGCGTTCATCAAGGAGGTCGACTTTGTCTCGGTCGGCACCAATGACCTGATCCAGTACACCCTCGCAGTCGATCGCGGCAACAAAGACGTGGCTGATCTCTACAGTGCTTGCGATCCGGCGGTGCTGCGACTGCTGAAGCGGTCGCTCGATGTAGCAGCCGAGGCGGGCGTGCCGGCCAGTGTCTGCGGTCAGATGAGCAGCAGTGTCATGTACACCCAGTTGCTGCTGGGGCTGGGGCTACGGCAGCTCAGCGTGCCAGCTGCAGCCATTCCCGAAATCAAGCAGGTGGTCCGAAGCGTATCGGTCGCCGATTGTCAGGCGGTTTCCGCACGGGCGTTGGAAATGAACAGCGCCCGCGAGGTGAAGGCCTTTTTGCGCGACCAGATGCGCCGCCTATTGGCGGAGACGGTTGCGTGACGCCCGCGTCCCACCACGGGACGCCGGGAAACTTCAAAAGGATGAATGATGAAACAGGAAATGCTGATCAACGTGACGCAGGCGGAAGAATGCCGCATTGCGATCATCGAGGACGGGCAGTTGGAAGAGCTCTACGTTGAGCGGACCAGCCAGGAGAATTTTGTTGGCAACATCTATAAGGGCCGGGTGGTGAACATCGAGCCCTCGATTCAGGCCGCCTTTGTCGACTTTGGGGTGGGCCGAAACGGCTTTCTCCATATTAGTGACATTGAGCCGCAGTATTACCGTCAAGGTGGCCTTGACCCTGACAAGGCGTTTGAACTGACCGACCCGGGAAAGCCGTCTGGCGAGAGCGACTCGGGTCGCAGTACTGACCGCCGCCGCAAGCCCCGAATTGGTGACCGTCCGCGGGTGAAGCCGCCAATTCAGGACGTGCTGAAACGCGGTGATGAAGTGCTGGTGCAGGTGATCAAGGAGGGCTTCGGCACCAAGGGGCCGACACTGTCGACCTACATTTCGATTCCAGGCCGTTACCTGGTGCTAATGCCGCCTCTGGGCCGGGTTGGTGTCTCCAAGAAGATTGACAACGAACGGGAACGGCGATTGCTGCGGGACATCATGCAGACGCTGCAGCCACCGAAGGGTGTCGGCTTCGTGGTGCGGACCGCCGGTACCGAACGAACGAAGTCAGAAATGGCCCGCGACATGGCCTATCTGCTGCGACTCTGGAAGAGCATCGTGCGGCGGATGCGAAAGTATTCCGCGCCGATCGATATCTATCAGGAAAGCGACATGATCATCCGGACAATCCGGGACATGTTCACCGAGGACGTCGGCAGGATCCTCATCGATGACCCCGCTGCCTATGAGCGGGCTCGCGAGTTCTTGGAACTGGTGATGCCCAAGTACGCCAGCCGGCTGCAGCTGTATGAGGGCAAGGAGCCACTTTTCTATCGCTATCGGCTGGAGGAGGAGATCAGCCGCATCAATCAGCGGAAGGTGCCGCTGAAGGGGGGCGGGTCGATCGTGATCGACACCACCGAGGCGTTGGTGGCAATCGATGTCAACTCTGGGAGTTTCCGTAGCGAGAAGTCG
>CAZKSP010000089.1:0-9322 GCA_964555385.1 uncultured Chitinophagaceae bacterium | reverse complement strand
CACTTTCACCAGGGCAGACAACCCCCTGGGATCTCCTGCAACAGCCGCGGGTCGGCTCAGCAGTGGATGAACCTGTACCGGTCATTCTGGACGCCGCCACTGCTGCCTGGGCCCTCAAGCTTGGTGGTGTGGGTGGGCTGTTCCGACTCTCACCCGAGACCGGGCAGGTTGTACCAGCGGACCGGGCTGCTGATGGGGCGATCTGTCAAATTGTCGGCCTCCTCGAGCCAGGTGTGCTACAGGGGGCGATCCTACTGGCCGAGGCCGACTTTACGCGGCTTTATCCATTTGTCAGTGGCTATCGGCAGGCAGTTGTGGCAGTCCCAGAATCCGAAATGGCTGGGCGGAACGATACCGTTGTTGAGGCCCTGACCACGGCATGGGCCGACGCCGGCGCAACCATCGAGCCGGCCGCAGACCGGCTTCGTCGACTGTTCGCTGTGCAGAACACCTTTTTGGCCGGTTTTCAGACGCTGGGCACGCTTGGGTTGCTGCTGGGTACTGCCGGTGTGGCGGCTGTGGCCATTCAAGGAGCAATCGAGCGGCGTGGATCACTGTCAGTGCTGCATGCCATCGGCTTCACCCGCTGGCGGCTGGCGGTGGTCCTCTGGCTTGAGTCGCTGTTCCCGGTGGTGCTGGGGCTAATGATCGGAGGCGGCAGCGGACTTCTGGCGGCTGCCCCCATGCTGCAGACGGCCCGTCGGAGCATGCCCTGGGTGGTGCTGTTCACGTCGACTGCCAGCACCCTGCTGGTGGCGAGCCTTGCGGGGCTACTGGCCGTCTGGCTGCTGGCGATTCCTCGGCGACCGGTTGAGGAATGAAGGAGCTATTTCAAAGATTGCCGGCGGAGCGGCCCCTTGTTGCAGGGTCGGTTTTGGTGCTGTCTGTTACAGTCACGACACAACCGGGAGACGGATGCCCCGGAATCCTGATGACAACTGCTGAAGGACCGACGCGATGCACGTAGCGATCATCCTGCCACGTTGGGTGGGGGATCTCGTGATGGCGACCCCGATGATCCGGGCAGTCCGGCAGCATCTGGGCTCTGACGCCCAACTGACGGCCGTGGTCAAGCCACTATTTCGGGAACTGCTCGAGGGCACCGACTGGTTCGACAAGTTCGTTGGCTACGACCGCCGTAGCCGCGACCCCACGGTTCGCTTCAGTGCGGCTGCCGCCGCCCTGCGGGCCGATCCGGTCGATATCGCATTACTGGTTCCCAATTCGCTTTCTTCAGCCGCTCTGGCCTGGTGGGGTGGCTGCCAACGGCGGGTCGGCTATGCCCGGCACGGCCGGCGGTTGCTCCTGACCGATCCCCTCTGGCCGACGCGTCGCGGCTGGCGGGTCGAGCCGGTCTCGACCACGCAGCATGCGATGGATTTGGCTGAACGGATCGGTGTGCCGCGACAGCCTTTGCGGTTGGAACTGGCGACCACCCCCGCGGATGAAGAACTGCTCGCCGGCGTCTTGGCCCGACTCTTTCCAGACTGGCAGCCCTCAACAACCAGCCCATTGATGGTAATCAACGACAACGCTGCCTACGGCCCTGCCAAGGCATGGGGCAGCGAGCGGTGCGGTGGCCTGGCTCGGCGGCTCGTCGAGGCTCACCCCGAGGGCCGCGTCGTGGTGCACTGTGGCCCCGGCGACCGGGACGAAGCTCGGGGCGTTGTCGCTAGGGCCAACGACCCACGGGTGCGGAGTCTGGCTGATGAAACGGCCCTGCCCTTTGGGCTTTCCAAGGCATTGCTCAGGCGGGCGGCGGTCGTCGTCACGACCGATAGCGGTCCCCGTCATATTGCCGCCGGCTTCGGCACGCCGACAGTTGTCCTGCACGGACCAATGGACCCCCGATTGGGGAAGTCGGAGCACGACAAGCTGATCGAATTGCGGAGGGATATCCCCTGTTCGCCTTGCGGCCGCCGGACCTGTCCACTTGGCCACCACGATTGTATGGTCGGACTATCTGTAGAAGATGTAGCCGAGGCAGCCCTTGGCCTGCTCGCCGTTGATCACCCGGAGACCCCCTGATGACCCATCTGCTTGGCATGCTTGCCGCAATCGCCCTAACCGCTTTTTGTTGGGGTGTCTACGGACCGGTGTTGCACTTTGGCCGGGATGCCATGCAGTCGGCCCTGCGGCCGTTTGTCTGCGTCGGACTTGCCTACTTTCTGATTGCCGTCATTGCCCCGGTTGCCTTGATGGCGCGTGGCCGTGAAAAAGGGAGTTGGACAAGCACTGGCGTGCTCTGGAGCCTCCTGGCGGGAGCGGCTGGGGCGCTTGGGGCCCTCGGCGTAATCTTGGCCCTCACTGCCGGTGGTAAGCCAATCTATGTCATGCCGCTGGTTTTTGGCGGTGCTCCTGTCGTCAACACCCTGCTGACCGCATTTCTGAACAAGGCCTTCGGACAACTCAAGGCTCCCTTTCTGGCAGGCCTGATTCTGGTCATCACGGGTGCGGTGACGGTGCTGGTGTTCAAGCCGCAACCGCAGATGGGCCATGCTGACAAGCCGGCGGCGGTGGAGGCGGCCGCATCAGCTGATGCAGAGGCCGAAATCGGTGTCAAAAAGGAGACAGAGCGTTTTTTCGAAGTCTTACTCGCCGTCACGCTCGCGCTGCTGAGCTGGGGTGCCTATGGCCCGGTTCTGCACAAGGGCCAGGCGGCGATGGGGGGGAGCCGGCTACGGCCGTTGATCTGCATTGGGGTCGCCTATTTCCTGATTGCGGTTCTGGTACCGATGGCACTGCTGGGGCCGCTTGGGGATGAGGGAAGTTGGAGTTTCACAGGCATCGCTTGGAGCATGGCAGCTGGTTCGCTGGGAGCAATCGGTGCGCTCGGCACGATCCTTGCCTTCGCCTGTGGGGGCAAGCCATTTACGGTGATGCCGGTGGTATTTGGGTGTGCCCCTGTGATCAACACGCTGACAACTCTTGGGCTGTCGCACACGCCAACCTCGGCAGTCAGCCCATTCTTCTTGGCTGGCATCCTCATCGTTGGCGTTGGAGCTGCAACGGTCCTCATCTTCGGCCCCCGCGGACACGCCCCCGCCAAGCCAGCTGCCGCGTAGTGGGTGGCAGAAAGCCGCTACTGAGCATCAGCGGGCGGAGGCCCGCCAAGGAAAGGTCGACAGGGTGTCGGGTCTTTCCGTGAAGCCCGCCGCTCGGGAGTGCCCCTGCCCACTCGCTGGACGTTCACGTCGGCCATCCGGGCCTCCGTTCACTGCCCGTTCGCTGCGCTTTCGCCCTCCGGGCTTCGCTTGCTTTCGGAGCCCGCTCGTGGGCAGAGGCACCCCCTCGCTTCTCAATCGAGATGCCAGCAGTGGGAGCCGGGAGCGGTAGCGACCGGACTCACAACACGTTTGACGCCGGCCCCCAACGCCCAACCCGACTGCCGCCCGGCGGCCCAACCTGATTGCCACCCGGCGGCAGGAAGCCGCCAATGGGTACCAGCGGATGGATGAAAACCTCGGCTTTTCATCCATCCGCCCCAAGGAAAGTCGGACAGGATGTCCGAGCTTTCCGTGAAGTCCGTGCAGCGAGCAACCAGCGCCCGGCTCCACCCTGCGGCAGGATGCCGCCGATGAGCATCAGCGGAAGCATGCGAACCTTGGCTTCGCATGCTTCCGCCCAAGGAAAGTCGGACAGGATGTCCGAGCTTTCCGTGAAGTCAGCTGCCCCGCCGGTTGCCAAACCAGTTGATGTGATGACGGCGGCAGAGCTGAAAGCCGAGCCGGTCGCATGCTGGACCGAGCCAGTTTTCGGTCGCGGATAGATTGTTGGCGTCGGTGCCCTGTGGCATCAGGTAGACATGCCGCCCTGCGGGACTGCCGGCCTCGATGCCGAGGTCTGCCAGCCATGCAACTGCTTCGTCGAGATCGCCGGTGGTATCGATCACAAACTTCAGCTGGAAAGCGGAGGACGCCATCAGTGCGGTGAGCGTGTTGTCAGACCGCCGTGCCGCCTCGTGCCGCCGGGGCCAGTCGCTGCTGGCCGAGGCCGGTGTCGACGAAGCGAGCTTGGGACTGAGCGACATCAGATCAGCAGGCGGTGGCCCCGAAGGTGGCAGGACCGTGCCCGCTGTTTCGATGGTGACATGCAGCCCTGCTCTGCGGAGACGGCCGCAGAGCTCGCCGATGCCTGCTGCAACCATTGGCTCGCCGCCAGTCACCACGACATGCTGCAAGCCAAAGCCGGCAACTTCATTGCAAAGGGCATCGATCGTTCGCTGCTCTCCCGTTGGCTCCCAGGAGGTGAATGGCGTGTCGCACCACCGACACCGGAGGTTGCAGCCGCTGGTCCGCAAGAAAACGCTCGGGGTGCCAGCCAGCCGGCCCTCGCCCTGCAGGGACTCGTAGACTTCAGCAATCAGCACGGCGTTGATCCTCAGCTTTTGCAGGGAAACGCGCGAGTCGCGGATCGGGGACACCAACGGATGCGAAGCCGGCGGCCCGGATTTGGCAGGAGTCACAGGAGCCGCACGGGCGGCCGTTGGGCCCAGGGTCATAGCAGCTTGTCGTCAGGGCGTAGTCGACACCAAGATCGAGGCCGGTGCGGATGATGTCGGCCTTGGTGAGGGCGACCAGCGGGGCCAGGATTTCAAATTGGCCACCCTCCACCCCGGCCTTGGTCGCCAGATTGGCAAGCTGCCGGAAGGCCTCAAGAAACTCCGGCCGGCAGTCTGGGTAGCCGCTGTAGTCGACCGCATTGACCCCCAGAACCAAGCGGCTGGCGCCACGGCTTTCAGCCAGGGCCAACGCGAGTGACAGAAAGACCGTGTTGCGGGCCGGTACGTAGGTGCTGGGGATGCCACTGGCAATTGCCGCGTCGCTGCGGCCCTTTGGGACAGTCTGGGTGTCGTCCACCAACGCACTGCCCCCAAAGGCCGCAAGATTGATCGGCATGATGGTATGGTCAGCGATTCCGAGGCCGGCGGCCACTTCCCGGGCGGCTTCTATTTCGACGCGGTGCCGCTGGCCATAGTCGATGGAGAGAGCCGCCAGCCTTTCACCCCGGGCGAGGGCCCAGGCGGCGGTGGTCGCCGAATCAAGGCCTCCAGAGAGCAGGACAACGGCGGTGGGTTTTCCGGGACTGTCGTTCATGGCACAATTTCGCGAATGAGCACTTTACCCAACTCGATCGCGGCCGAGCCCTCCCGTGAACTTCTGGAAACCTTTCCCAACCAGTTTCCGGGCCGAGACTACCTGATCGAGATCGTCTGTCCTGAATTTACGTCGGTCTGTCCGAAAACCGGGCAGCCTGACTTTGGCACCCTCACATTCCGTTACATCGCCGGCGACCGTTGCGTCGAACTCAAGAGTCTGAAACTATACCTGCAGGCCTTTCGGCAGGCGGGCATCTTCTACGAAAACGTGAGTAACCGCATCGTTGATGACCTGGTCGCGGTGCTCGACCCCCGCCGGCTTACGCTGGTAGCACGGTTTACCCCCCGTGGGGGAATTTCGTCGTGCATCACCGTGTCCCATCCGGCCGGTGACCACCTGTCCGCCGCAGGCTGATTGCGGTCTTCCTGTCAGTCCCTTGTTTGTCCCGTTGGCCCACTCATCCTTTCAGGAATCACTGCATGTCCAGGTCTGCTTCGCGTCAGGTGCTGTTGTCGGCTCTTGCTGACGAGTCGGCTTTCACGCTCACCGCTGTCGAGCAGTTCACCGCCATGGCGGCCCTCGGGCTCGAGTATTACAGCCTGCGGTTTATTGATGTTGGCAAGGGCATCAAGAACGTGATGGATCTCTCGAAGGGGGAGATTCAGAAACTTCGCCACCTGGAGGACCAGTACGGACTGAATGTCGCCTCGATCGCCTCGCCCATCGGCAAGGTCAAACTGCTCGACCGGGAGGACGGTACCACGAACCGCTATGTGCCTTTCAAGAAGTACTTGGCGAAGGACGTGGCGAAGGCCTGCGATCGGGCACATGCTTTTGAGACCAAACTGATTCGGGGCTTCTCGTTCTATCACCCGAGGGGAGAACGGGCCGAGGACCATCTTGAGCAGGCAGTTGACCAGATCGGCCAGATTGCCGAGGCCTGCCATCGTTCAGATCTCACTTTCGGCCTGGAGGTTGAGGCGAACTTGGTGGGCCAGACCGGCGTACTGTTGGCCGAGATCTACCGTCGGGTCAACCATCCCGGTCTGGTGCTTATTTTTGATGCGGCCAATCTGATCGTGCAGGGGTTTTCGACGGCACAGGTTTACCGGCAGTGGGAAGCGATGAAGCCCGGTCTGGGGTGGGTGCACATCAAGGACTACCGCAAAGTAGCGGCCGCAGCCCGAGGCAAGCACGTCGATGAAGACATGCTGGCCAACTTTGTTCCAGCCGATATCGGTGCCGGTGGCCACCAGAAAATTCTGGCCGACCTGCGGGAAATGCTGCCGGCACTCTCCCGACGGCTGACGCGGCGGGGTATTCCCGGCGTCTTCCTCGATCTCGAACCACATGTCCGTGGCGGTGGTCAGTTTGGTGGGACGAGTGGGCCGGACGGAATGGGCATTGCCCTGCGGAGCCTCTGCAGGGTGCTCGATAAGGTTTCAATCGACTACCATCTTCGTGACTTTGACGACCTGCTGGCTGCCCGCGGCGTCTCCGTCTGAAGCATTGATTGCGGCACTGTTGAGCCGCAGGGAAAGGCAACGTCATGGCAGATCAGACCGAACCGGGTAGCTACTTCGTTTCCAACTATCCCCCCTTCGATCGCTGGTCGGAGGCAGCGGTACCAGCGGTACGGGCCGCGTTTGATGCGGCTCCAACCGCCGCGGCGATGGGGCTCTACCTGCATATTCCGTTCTGTCGGAAAAGGTGCAAGTTCTGCTATTTCCGCGTCTACACCGATGTCTCGGCTCAAGATGTCGAGCGGTACTCACAGGCCTTGGCAGCAGAGGCCAGCCTGGCCGCAGCCAAGCCCGCCATCTCTGGGAGGCCGCTGAAGTACGTCTACTTCGGTGGTGGGACCCCTTCCTTTCTGAGTGTCCGACAACTGGAACGGTTGGTCGCCGGGTTGCATGAAAGCTTTGGCTGGGATGCGGCTGAAGAGGTGACCTTCGAGTGTGAGCCGGGAACGCTCTCCGAACCCAAAGTGCAGGCTCTGAAGCAACTCGGGGTGACTCGGGTGTCGCTTGGAGTGGAGAACTTCGATGACGCCATTCTCGAGGCGAATGGGCGGGCCCACCTGTCGGCTGAGATTCGCCGTAGCTGGGAGTGGATTCGCCGGGCCGATTTCCCAAGTACGAATATCGACCTGATAGCAGGCATGGTTGGCGAGACGACTGAGTCATGGCAGCGATCGGTCGACGCAGCCCTGGAACTTGAGCCAGACAGCTTGACGATCTACCAGATGGAATTGCCGTTCAACACCGTCTTTGTCAAAAGTAGTCAAGAAGAGAATACGCCGACTCCTGTTGCCGATTGGCCAACCAAGCGCGCTTGGGTCAATTGGGCCTTTGACCGGTTTGTCGCGGCTGGCTATGCAGTCTCGAGCGGTTACACCCTGGTGCGGGATCCCAACCGTGTCCAGTTCCGCTATCGGGACATGCTCTGGGAGGGAAGTGATCTGGTTGCCCTGGGCGTCGCCAGTTTCGGCCATCTGTCGGGTGTTCACTATCAAAACAAGACTCACTGGGACGATTATCTGGCAGCCGTCGAGGCCGGAGAATTGCCGCTTTACCGTGGTTTGGCTCCGACGAACCGCGAACTGCTGATCCGTGAACTGGTGCTTGGGCTCAAACGCGGTTGGATCGATACTGCCCGACTGAAGAATAAATTTGGCGTCGATCCCCTTAATGAGTGGGGCAGCGTCTGGCAGGAGCTTGTTGCCGAGGGCTATTTGGAACCGCTCGAGGGAGAGCCTCGTCTGACCCGTCGGGGTTTGCTCGAAGTTGATAGGCTTTTGCACCGTTTTTTTGCTTCCTGAGCGGAGTTGGTGGGGGGGTGTTAGCCTCAGCGTCCGCCTGCGGTTCTGATAAGAGGTAGGTCCTCAAAGCCTCTTTCGGAGGAAAGCCGTTGCGTGCCGGAATCACCTCAGTTGAGCCATCGTTACCGTCAATTCAGCCGAAAGGCCCTGCTTCCTTGGCCGCGGCTTTTTTAGAGCAGGTACCCGCCGCCAAGTCTGTTCGAGACCGGCTTCGCGCTCTTGCGGCTGATCTGGTCGCTTCATGGTCTGGTGACGTACCGCCCAATGGGGTGAAAACGGCTGCCGGACTGAGGACGCAGGCTGAGCTTTTGGTTCGACGGTGCCAAGCCCAGCCTGAGCACGTGGGCTGGACCATGGTGGCGATTCTTTCGGAGTACTGGCGAGCCCGGATCGCTTCGGCAACATCTGGACGCCGCCTCCTGTTGCTCCCCGACTGCCCGCATGCGGCGGGAGTTGATCGGGAGACGCCGGCGGTCTGTGGGCCAGCCTGTGGGATTGGAACGCTTTGGGCAGCTGCCCACGATAGTGGCTGGGTTGTTTCCCGAACCGATCAGGCGGTCGCGGCCATCGGTGGCCTGCTAACCGGTCAGTACCAAGGAATTCTTGGCGTAGCGAGGCTGCCCGATCTGGAAAAGGCGTTCGCCATGCTGCCCGCCTTCTCCCTGCCGGTTGCCGCGGTTCCGTACCGGGAGACAGGTCCGGTCGGCCCCACGTCTTTGGCAGGGCAGCCTTCCTGTGGGCCGGTGCTTGAAGCAGCTGGCATCGATATCGACTGGGTTCTCGGTTTACTCGGCGTTGCCGGTGGTGCTCCTGGACCAGTGGCTGACTACCTGCCATTATTTCGCGAGGCGGCGGAGCTTTTTGAGCGGCAATCGATTACAAACCTCGGACGCCGATACGGCTTGGGCGAAGGATTTGGCGAGGTCGTTGGAACTCGTGGAGAGGCAGATGCCAAGCCGAACTCCCTCAATGTTACAGCTGAGTTAGCAGGAGAATTTCTTACCCGGGGGGGGAAATACCTGCGACCATTTGTGACGCTCGCGGCATATGACGCCCTCCGTGTTGACCTCGCGGATGACCTGGTTCGACAGCCTGCTGCCGTTGACCGAGAAGCAGCCTGCGCAGCCGCCGTGGCCATTGAGGTCTTCCACAAAGCCTCACTCGTGCATGATGACATTGAGGACAATGACCGGGTTCGATATGGTCGCCCGACGGTTCATCTTGAGCAGGGTATCCCTGCGGCAATCAACATTGGCGACTACCTCCTCGGAGCAGGCTACCGACTTATCGCCGGGGTTGCTGGTGAGTCCGGCCTGCATCGGGATCTGCTGGCAATCCTCTCCGATGCCCATCTTCGGCTTGCCCAAGGCCAAGGAGCCGAACTTTGGTGGAGGGATGCAGG
>CAZKSP010000088.1:0-9327 GCA_964555385.1 uncultured Chitinophagaceae bacterium | reverse complement strand
GGCAGGCTACCAGTGAGCCGGCGGCAGACCTCAAGGTATTTTTCTCGGGTCGCCCCGACACTGTCAAAAAAAAGGGCGGGGGGTGGGCTTACCCGGTCCCAATCGCATCCAGCCAGCCAATCGCGGACAAACTGCTTGTCGAATGAATCTGGCACCTGGCCTTGACCGGTCGCCGCCGCTGGCCAGAACCGGGAACTGTCTGGGGTCAGTGCTTCATCAACGAGCAGGAGACGACCGTCTGTATAATAGCCCCACTCAAACTTTGTGTCGGCCAGCACGATTCCCCGCTCAGCAGCGAAAGCTGCAGCAGCTTCATAGACGGCAAGACTCCGACTGCGGAGCAGTTCAGCGGCAGAGCCGAGAGACGCAAGCATGGTGGAGAAGGGCACGTTCTCGTCATGCCCTTCACTCGCCTTGGTTGCCGGCGTGAAGATTGGCTCGGGCAGTCGCCCCCCTGGCTCAATGCCCGGCGGCAGCGGCAGTCCGCAGACAGTACCCTGCCGTTGGTACTCACTCAGCCCCGACCCTGCGAGCCAACCCCGCACCACGCACTCAAACGGGACTACCTTGGCAGCGCTGACCAGCATCGACCGGCCCCGCAATTGCTCACGATCAATTTCTGCAGGAAGTCCCATCGCGTCGACGTCGGTGGTCAGCAGATGGTGCGGCACTGGCTCCGGCAGTCGGCTCAGCCAGTCAAACCAAAAGGCCGACACGGCAGTCAGCACTTTGCCTTTGTCGGGAATCGGGGTCGGCAGCACCCAGTCGAAGGCGCTAATACGGTCGGTGCTGATGATCAGCAACCGCGGTCCGTCAGCCCCTTCCAACGAGTAGCAGTCGCGCACCTTGCCTCGACGGACCGGCCCAAGCGGCAGGTCGGTGCTAATGACAGGGGTGCTGGTGGCTGCTGGCATAGTGATGGTGATACATTCAAAGAAAAGTGCTGGTGTGAATCATTGAAAACCTATCACAGGAACCAATTGCAAGAAATCTGCTGGCTCTCCTGTCTTTTGTAAGGCTGAATCCGACCGCTCAGCAGAAATCTCTGGACATCTGGGGGAGTCCGGCGGCCAGTGGTTGGCTGTCGGCCACGTCGGCGGACGATTCGGCGAGGCTCTGACAAGAGCTCAGCCGAGTTGCCAGCAGATGCACCACCGCCCCACGCCGCTGCACCCGCCCCTCCACCAGCAGCACCGCCGCCCGACGATCCTGCGGCCCGCAGCGTTGCCAGACCGCCGTCCGCACCACAACGTTGGCCACTCCGCTCTCATCTTCAATTGATAAGAAAATGGTCCCCTTGGCGGTGGCTGGCCGCTGCCGTGAAAGCACCACTCCGGCAACTGTGACCCGCCGCCCCTCAGGCAGGGCGGTCGCGACAGCAGCTGTGACCACGCCCTCCTGAGCCAGCCGGAGACGGGCAAACTGCAGTGGGTGGGCCGTCAGCGAAAGCCCTGCCGTGCGATAGTCGGCAATCACCTCCTCCAGCGGCGTGGCCGGTGACAGGCCGGGCTCGGCGACTGCCCCCTCATGTTCAGCTGCCAACAGGTCACCATCCGCTGTTTCAAACAGCGGCATACTGCCTGGTTTGGGCTGTCGCTGCAGCGCCCTCCAGACCGCCTGCCGCCGATCGACGGCCAGCCTCTGCAGGGCTCCTGCACGGGCCAGGTGCAGCAACTCATCGCGATCCAGTCGGCACCGCCGGGCCAGATCATCGACACTGGCAAACGGTCCGGCCTGCCGCACCTGCACAACCCGTCGGCCCGCCGTTTCACCCAGCCCATGCACCTGCTCAAGCCCCAGCCGAATCGCTGGCTGGGAGGTACTGACTTCGGCGTCATCCGGGCAGCACTCAACCGTTGCCTGCCAACCACTGGCCTGCACACAGACTGGCAGAACAGTTACTCCGTGCTCCCGCGCGTCTCGCACCAGTTGGGCCGGAGCATAGAAACCCATCGGCTGGCTGCCGAGCAAAGCCGCCGTGAAGGCGGCAGGATGGTGCCGCTTCAGCCAGGCTGACACATAGACCAGCAGGGCGAAGCTGGCAGCATGCGATTCGGGAAAGCCATATTCGCCAAAGCCCCGTAGCTGCTGGAAGACCTGCTCAGCAAAGGTTCGCGAAAGCCCACGGACCAGCATGCCATCGACCAGTCGGCGATGAAACTCGTCAATCACCCCCGGTCGTCGCCAGGCCCCCATCGCTCGCCGCAACTGATCGGCCTCGCCTGGAGTGAAGCCGGCCGCCACCACCGCCAGCCGCATCGCCTGCTCCTGGAACAGCGGCACCCCGAGCGTCTTCTCCAGCACTTCCCGAATCGCACGATTGGGATAGTGCACCAGCTCATCTCCCTGCCGCCGCCGAAGGTACGGGTGAACCATATCCCCCTGGATCGGGCCCGGCCGCACGATCGCCACCTCAATCACCAGGTCATAAAAACAGGCGGGCTTGAGACGGGGCAACATGGTCCGCTGGGCTCGGCTTTCGATCTGGAACACCCCAACGGTGTCGGCCCGGGAAACCATCTCATAGACGGCCGGGTCCTCTGCCGGCACGGTGGCGAGTGTCAGTCGAGGGCCACCGGTCTGCTCCACCAGGTCGAAGGCCCGCTGGATCGCGGTCAGCATGCCGAGTGCCAGGCAGTCCACCTTCAGCATGCCAAGTTCGTCGAGGTCGTTCTTGTCCCACTGGATGACAGTCCTGCCCGTCATGCTGGCCGGCTGAATCGGCACTAGTTCGCAGAGCTCACCCCGGGTCATCACCATGCCCCCGACGTGCTGGCCAAGATGCCGGGGAAAGCCGACCAGTTGCCCGGCTAGGGCGACCAGCCGGCTGCCAGCCTCGCTGGCTGGGTCCAGTCCCGCCTCGGCCAGCCGGCCAGGCAGGTGCTCAAGCGTGTCCCCGACATCGAGCACCCGGGCCAGTCGCTCAACCCGGTCGAGAGAAAAGCCGAGTACCTTGGCCAGATCCCGAACGGCCGATCGCAGTCGATAGCAGATCACCTCGGCGGTCATTGCCGCCCGCATGCGACCATAGGTGTCGTAGAGATACTGCAGCACCTCCTCCCGCCGGTGATGCTCAAAGTCGATGTCGATGTCAGGGGCCTCCTGCCGTTCCCGACTGACGAACCGCTCAAACAGTACGCTCATCCGAGCGGGATCGACCGAGGTGATACCCAAGCAATAGCAGATGGCTGAGTTGGCCGCCGAACCACGTCCCTGGCAGAGAATGCCTCGCCGGCGGGCGAACCGCACCAGGTCGAAGACCGTGAGAAAATAGGCTTCATAGCCCAATTCGGCTACGAGCGCCAGTTCGTGCTCAAGCAGGTCGGCCACCTTCTGCGGCACACCGTCGGGATACCGCTGGCGGGCACCCTTCCAACTCAATTCAGCTAGGTATGCCCCTGGCGTTCGGCCTGCCGGCACGCTGGCATCGGGATATTCATAGCGAAGTTCAGCGAGTGAAAAATGGCAGCGGTTGGCCAGCTCAAGCGTCCGGGCTACCGCCCCCGGCAGGCTCGCAAAGCGGTTGTTAATCCGGTCGAGCTCCTGCAGATGCCGCTCGCCGTTGGACAGCAGCCGGTCCCGCACCGCCTCAACCGTACCGCCGGAACACACCGCTGCCAGGGCATCATGCAGAGGCTGTCGGCTGCGGTCGTGATAGCGGACATCACCAGCTGCCACCAGCGGCAGCCCGGTGCGGCGGCTGAGCCTGGCAAATGTCTCCAGCTGCTCAGAGTCGTCCCCTTCACGGGCCACCTCGGCCAGTCCATAGAGTTTGTCGCCCAGTCGTTCCTGCCAAGCCCCAATGACTGCAACTGCCGCCTCATCCGTGACGGGCAGCTGGGCCAGCGGAAGCCCGGCCAACAGCCCTTGGGCATGGGCGGCAATCTCATCGGCGGTCAGCCGGCAGCCGGTATCGGCACCGCTAGGCCATGCCACTAGCTGGTCCTCATGCTCCTTCCATGGCGGCTCATGTTTCATCAGCCCCGCTGTCAACAGCCGGCAGAGGTTGGCATAGCCGGTGCGGTTGGTAACCCACAGTACCAGCGGGGCAGCATCGATCGGCTCGACCACTGCCCCAACAATCAGCTTGATACCAGCCTCCTTGGCTGCGGCATGGGCCCGCACCATCCCTGACAGACTGGCCCGGTCGGTGATCGCCACTGCGGCATAGCCAAGTGCCGCTGCCCGATCCACCAGCTCCTCCGGATGCGACCCACCCTGGAGAAAGGAGAAGTTGCTGGTGCAATGCAGCTCGGCATAGCCAATACGGTTACGGCGATGCACTCGTTGAACCATCTCGATTACCCCCGGCTCTCAGCCGAATGCCCCATGCAAAAACCAGGTCTGTCGCCGCAGGCCACGGAACAGCCAGAACCGACCGCCACCGCCGGTCTCAACGATGTAATAGTCCCGCCGCACCGTCGGCCCCCGCCACCAGGCCGTTTCGATTCGTTCAGGCCCACGAACCCGGGCCACTTCATGCAGCCGTCCCCGCCAGCGAAACCGTACTGGCGGCCCCTCAGGGGCGATTGCCAGCACCTCCAACGGCTGTGGCCGCGGCATGATGAAGGTTGGCCGGCATGAGCCACCCGCCGGAGTGGCTGCAGCCAACCCACCTTTGCCTACCCGACCACCGGCTCCGCGGCCTGAGGGCAGGCCGACAACGCCGGCAACCGGCACCGCCGCCCAGGCGGCCTCGGGCTGAGCATCGGCCAGCGGTTGTGGCTCGACCACCGCTTCCCGGCCAAGCCGGCTGGCCAGCCGATCGAGCAGGCCGGCAACCTGCTGTCCTGCCTGTGGCAATGTCGCTGGACTGGCCGTGCCGAACAGCAACTGTTGCCGGCAGGGCAGGGGGGCAGCCGACACCACCTCGACCGTCAGGCCTGCAAGCTCGCGTGGTAGCCGGGTGCGACTCAGCCGCAGCATGATCAGCTCAACAAGATGTACCGCTGACGCCGCCGGCCGAAAGAGCCCGACGTCGATCACCGTCGGCGGCCGGCCACTCCCGCCATCCAGCCGCATCTGCAGGCCAGCAACTCCTTTGCCCACAGCAGCCAGCGGCCGCAGGCAGTCCCTGACAAGCCGATCGCACAATGCCGGCAGATCGTTGCCGGCAAGATCACGGCTGAGCACCGGTAGGTCAAAGGCATGACTGACAGTGGGCAACGCGTCGCCATCGGGCGGCTGCAACGGCTCGGCCATTTCCCCCAGAAATGCTGCCAACCGCAACGTCACCAGCCGGTCAAACCGCTGCCGCAGGCTGGCCCGCGACAGCTGCAGCAGTTGGCCAATCGAGTCAACACCCACTTCGGCCAGCGTTTCAACCACTCCGACAGGCAGCCGCAAGGCCGTCAATGGCAGTCCAGCCAGTAGCTGCCGCTGCTGGCCCGGTGGCACCACCACCCACCGCTGCTGACGGTTCAGCCACCGCCCCTGCCGCTGCGGCAGTAGCCGGGGAGCACCAGCGGCCACCGCAGCAGTATGTCGAACCGCTGCCCACGAGGCGGTCGGCGTGTCGGCAATGGCCACCCGGGCATGCAGGCCGCGGGCGGCAAAGGTCCAGGTGGCGGTCCGGGCCAGCCCCGATTCACCCCCAAAGAAATGAGCCGTGCCAGTCACATCGAGTTGCAGGCAGTCGCTCGCAAAAGCCTGTAAATGCGCCATCGCCAGCCTGTCTACTGAATCTGCAGCCGCAGCCGGACCGACCGCCACCACCGGGGCAAATCGGCGAGCCCACCGGGCCAATGTTTCAAGAGCCTGCCGATCGCCAACGGCATCTTCGTCAACGACGTGGGCCATTCGGCAGGCCCACGATCCATAGGCTGGTGCCAGCACGGCCATCGCCTCGGCCAGCGACATGCCCGGCTCGATTACCAACCGTCGACCAGCAGGTCTTGCCGGCGGCATGGCCCAGGCCCATGCGGCAACGGTTAACAGGCCGCGGTGATTTCGGCGGCAGACAAAGACCGGCTGCGGCCTGATGCTCGGCTGCTCCACCAGCAGCCGCTGGACCGGCCAACGCGGCAGCCAGATGGTCATGATGCGCGGCATGTCGGCTCCTTCCAGTTGGTGCTTCTGCTCCAGTCGGGCTGTAATGACGCAGCCGCAGGCCGGAGATATTCCCGGCCACAGGTCAGATCGAGCAGGCAGTCGACTGCCGGCTCTGCTACCGCCGTCGCCGACTCCCAGCCACCACCGACCCGCACAAGCCGATAGGCCCGCACGTCAATCCAGCTGGTGCGGCCAGTCGGCCTGCCCGTCATCGGCCGTCCAGCAGCAGCCTGCACATGGCCAGCCGGCTGCACCTGCAGCCGCACCTCAGCCCAGGTGGGCTGCTGTCGGGTCACAGACGGCCGCACAAACAGCCCCACCACGCCGCTGGCCTTCGCAGCCAACTGCCAGCGTCGCAGGGGAGTCGCTGCAACCCGCTGCGGCCAGCCAACCACCGCCGCCACTCCAGGGCATCGCAGCGCCTGGTCGATCGCCCAGATCTCGTCGGCTTCACTGTCAGGGCGGATGACATAGAGCTGTCGATCCGCTCTGGTGCCAGCTTCTTCACGGCGGTCGTTTCGCCGTGACGCTGCCGGACTGTTCCCCCGCCGCTGCCGGCGACCGACCACAGCCTTGTCATGGCAGGCTGTCGAATCGGCCGCTGCCAGCCAAGGCAGTACCGCGGGCGGGTAAAACCGGCCGCCCCGGTCAATCACCAGAATGGGCCGACCCGCTGGCAGGCTGTCAGCGGCTTGCAGCCTGACGGCGACCGCCAAGGCAAAGGCAGCCGCACCAGCAGCCGTTTCAATGCCCGATTCGGTAGTGGGCTCCAACAACTCAATAAGGCTCCCCAGCCGAATGCCCCCACAGGGCAGTAGCCGATCGAGTGACGGCAGACCGCTACTAACAACGGTCTGCTCCAGCATCGCTCCTTGCCCAGGGAAAGCCTGCCGCCCAGTCGTCTGCCTACAGAGCCGCTCAAGTGACCGAACACGGTCGTACTGCCGCACAGGGGCGGTGGGAAAACAAGAAGGAGTGAGGACAGATGACATGGCAATCGCACAGCCCGAAAGAAAATGTGTTTATCTGTACAGTAGTGATCGGATTATCACCTGTCAAGCCGCCAGCCAATCTGGGAGAGGCTGCTATGCTCAACCCGTTGTCCTTCCCGAACACCAGCGACCAAAACCGATGCCTCCAGCCGCCCCCCCCCTCACCGCATCCGTCACCCGGGGACCTTCGCTTCGCCACCTTGCGGTCGCAGCGCTCCTTGTCATTCCCCGGCTGTCAGTGGCTGCCGACTTTGCCAGCTTCCAAGAGCAAGACTCTCCCGCGGTGGCCAAGGCGTTGCCCCTCACAGCCAAGCAGTACCGGCAGATTGAGCCTTCGCTCTACTATCTCATCCAGCAGCATGCCGAAGCTCTCGCTGACCTGTCCGCTGAACAGCGGCAGGATCGTCTGGTCAAACTCGCCGCATTCATCGAGGCCAAACGGAAGGCTGTCGCAACTGCCCAGGTGATCGGGCCGGGCCAGAGCCTGATCGGCCTGCTCGACCCCGACCACGGCCTCGATCCCCGCGAAATCTCAGCCCTTGCCCAGGCCTACCGCTGCACGGCAACGATCTTTAAAAAGACCGAGCCGACGCAGACCCTCACTGAGGTGGGCGACGCCTTCTTGGAGGCGGTGGCGGCTGCGGCTCGCCCCGGTGGCAGCCCCACCACAGTGATCGTGTTGGGCCACGGCCTGCCTGAGGAGATCCAGAGCTATCACATTCCCGTGAACCGCCTGGCGGAAACACTGGTCGTTGCTGCCGCCATAGACGGTTCAAACGTCAACCTCGGCCATCTAACCATCATCTGCGACGACTGCTACAGCGCCGACTTCATGATCAACCTGGGTCGACAGATGACCCAACTCTGCCGCGAGCGGTCCGTTTCACTGACACGAATGCCAACCCTGATCGCCGGCACCAACCGCGACTGCGTCGGCCATGCCGACGTTGGCCTCAACTTCGTACCACACTTCTGGCGGAACGTGATCGAACTGTTCTACATCCGGAAGCCACGACCAGCGGCCATCACGCTGGGCGACTTCTTCGAGAAGGTTGACAACATGATGTACGGCTACGGTCGCCGCCCGATCATTCAGGGGTCAAAGGTGGTGAGCTACCAGTTGCTCGACCCCAAGATGGTGCAGGATCCGGTTGTCTTTGTGCCACTCGATGAAACTGACCAAGCAACACTGAAGGCTCTGCTGGGCCTTGGAAAGACTGCCGACTGCGATCCCTTTCTCGACATTGGCTGATTTGGAGGGCAGGCCCACCAGACCTCTCGCCATTCCAACTCCCCAACCAGATACCGAAGCGACGGCTCGCACAATAGCTTCACGCTACTTACCGCCGCCGAACTTGATCGGACGGTACATCGGGAGATGCCGGTAGTACACCTGCAGGGTCAGCAAGGCGAGGCTTGTCGCATACATCCGACCACCCCGATCACCATGCGGGACGCCTTCGGGCCCCCAACTGCCGGCCATTTCTCCCTCTTGCTCCTGGGTCGCTAGCAGATGCTGTCGCATGCGATAGTTCCAGAGATCAAAGTCATCGCCCTCTAGGTGATGGAGCACCTGGGTCGCATAGTAGTAGTAGTACATGTCACCCAGCGATACGGCCAGTTCGGGTGGCTGATTCTTCATGAGATAAGCCGCGCCCGCAGTCAGATTCGCTTCGTCCTGCCTCCAGCCAAGGTACTCCCGAGTCAGCAGGCCCGCAGCGGTCAGACTTCGCTTTTCGGGCCGCTCGCCCTTCAGCGGATCGTATGTGTATCGCGAGCCCATCGCCTCCGGGGGACCGACTGCACAGGTGTCGATAAATTTCTCGGCTCGCTCAAGCACATCTTTCGAAATTGGAACGCCCGTCAGTTGAGCACTCCGAATCGCCAAAAAGACCCAGCCTGTCACCGACATGTCCCCCGGCTGGTTCGGGCCATACCGCCAACCACCGCCAACGTGCTGCGCATTGAGCAGGTAACTGACGGCTAACTGAGTAGGCAACTGCAGCCGTTTATCTGCTGAAATTCCATACGCTTCGCAGAGCACAATCGTGGCGAGTGAATGGGCATACATTTGACCGGGAAACTCCCCGCTCGATGGATTAATCTGCTGGCCAAGAAACAAAAGCCCCCGCTCAACCACTGACTGGTATTGCCCAAGTTCGTCCTCTTGCCCTTCGGGAACTCGCACATGCGTGATTCCCTCACTGAGAAAGGGGAGGAGAGCAAGTGCTGTTGCCCCCACTGGGTTTGGTGCCGGGCCTCCCTGGGCTTGTCCACCGGCACC